>VBAB01000147.1 GCA_005888525.1 Alphaproteobacteria bacterium | reverse complement strand
CCGCCGGATCGACACCATCAAAGCCCAGCCTGCCAAGATTGAGCGCATCGACGAACGCATCGACCGCGCGAACAGGATTCCTCTCGTCGATAAAGTCATCGAGGCAGTCCGGCAACAACGTCGATTGTCCCCGATCCGCCCCTTCAATGAACCGCTTCATCGATTGCCCCCGCAAATCGCGAGGAGAATCATAACAGCCACCGCGTTTTCACGCAGCCAGGGTCAAAACCGACGCAGGGCTCACGTCCGCTTCTGGGGCACGAGCGGAATTGACAGGCACCGATCCGCGTCGCTGTGTGCCAGGTACGGACTCATTCGCCGCACAAGACGTGCGTAGGCGGCAAGCCAGAGACTGCCACCGGCCATTCGCATCTCGAGAGCCGATCGTCGTGGCTGTGGACTGCTCAGGCACGCCTGGTGGAGCAGCCGACGAGTGCGATGAGGCTTGAGCCGCTAAGGTGAGCATGCTTGGCGGTCCCGGCTGAAAGCTGACGGAATCCTTTGGCGGTCAGAATCTGTATCACTGCGCTCTGTCGAAAAATTTGCACATCTCGGTTCCGGGCCAGGGATCACCACCGTGCGCACTCAGGGTTTATGGTTAATGACTATCTTAGTCGATGCGCCCAGCCTCAAACTATGCCTAGCCTCAAACTATCAAGGCTAGGTGGGAACGAAAAATGAGAAACACCGCGCGTCGGTTCGGTTGATCCGTTCTCGTTGTCGAGGATGAATCTTTAATCGCAACTCGGTTTTGAGAACCGGTATCACAGCTTTCGTCCCCACGGAAAGATCGGTGCGCGACACACCGCTCAACGCAAACTTCACGACTACCGGAAGGGCACTTGATGTCGCAAGCGCGCATGGAACGCCGACTCGAAGCGATCCTGTTTGCCGATGTCGTTGGCTATAGCCGACTCACCGGTCGGGACGAGGTCGGAACCTGGTGGCGTCTGCAAAATGTGTTGCGGAACGTCGTCAGGCCAAATTTCAAGGCCCACGCCGGGCGGATCGTCAGGATCAAAGGCGACGGCATTCTGGTGGAGTTCCCGAGTGCAGTCGAGGCAGTGGTTAGTGCGGTCGCATTGCAGCAAGCGATGGCCGAGAGAAACACCATTCTTGCAGACGCACAGCGTATCGAGTTGCGCATTGGCATCAACCTCGGCGACATCGTAACCAGCAGCGACGATATCCATGGGGACGGCGTCAACATAGCCTGTCGCCTCGAGCCGTTAGCGGAGCCGGGCGGCATCTGTATCTCCGCAACGGTGCACGAGCACGTGCATGCGAAGCTTTCTTATTCGTTCGATAATCGTGGCGAAAGGGCGCTCAAGAATATTGCCCTGCCGGTAGTGGTGTACGCGCTCGGACCACAGAGCATAGCGAGCTTGCCTAGGGACCACTCGCGGCTGGACATGCACAGGAAGGCTTGGCCCTGGTACATGGCTGCCCTTGCGGTCGGATCTTTGTGCGTCGCTGCGCTGTGGGCGCATCTTGGTTCGTCAGGTCAAACAACAGCGGTGCAAACCCGTCTTGCGAATACACCCGCAGCATCCATCCCCGAATCCAAAGCTCTGACCAGCAAGCCGGCGCAATCCATCGTGGTGCTGCCGTTCACCAACGCGGCCCACGATCCGGACCAAGAGTACTTTGCCGACGGATTGACCGAGGACTTGACCACTGATCTATCGCGGATTCCCGGCGCGTTCGTGATAGCGCCGGCCACTGCCTTCACTTACAAAGGAAAGCCTGTCGATGTCCGACAGGTCGGGAGCGATCTGTCAGTGCGTTACGCCTTGCAAGGCAGCGCGCGCAAGGTCATGGATTCCGTACGCATCAATGCGCAACTGGTCGACACATCGAATGCGTCACAGCTGTGGGCGGAACGATTCATGGGAGAGGTCGCGCAGCTTGCCAGAATGCAAGACCAGATTACACAGCGCATTGCCGCCGCGTTGAAGGTCGCGCTCGTTGAAGCAGAAAGTCAGCGTGGCTTGCGCGAGCGACCTAACAATCCCAATGCCGTCGATCTGACCATGCGGGCCGCCGCACTCCTCAACATGCAGGCGAGCCGCGAGACCACCCGGCGCGCCAGAGAGCTGTTCGAAGCAGCACTCCGGCTCAGCCCCGATCACGTTCCGGCCCTGAACGGTCTCGCCCAAGTGATGCTGGTGCAATGGCAATCGACGTGGTACCCGCGCGCGAGCGAAGAGCACCTTGAAGAGCTCGATCGCGTCGTCAACAAGGCACTCGCGGTCAAGCCCGACGACGCACTGGCTACCTACCTTCGCGGCTACGTGCTGAAGCGCATGCGGAAAGACCTAAGCCAAGCCTTGGCCGCCTTTGAGCGTGCAATCACCCTCGATCCCAATCTCGCGGTCGCTCACAACTACGTCGGTCAGATCAAGGTCTTCCTCGGTCGGGCCAACGAAGCTGCCGAGCACACGCTGCGGGCAATTGAGTTGAGTCCGCGGGACCCGCAGCTGGCCCTGTGGTACTACCAGCTGGCGCTTACCTACATTCACCAGCAGCGCTACGACGAGGCGGTGGAATGGGGGCGGCGCAGCGTGCAGGTCAATCCAAACCTGCGCTACCCTTATCGCGTCCTTGCGGCAGCGCTTGCGTTGTCGGGGCGGGTGGATGAGGCGCGCACGATCGCGGCGGAAATGCTGCGCCGCTATCCCAAGGAGACCATCAGGGCGTTCTTGACGCGAGAAGCATGGGCTAATTCAGTGTATCGCGCGGGTCAGGAGCGCGAGATTTTGGGGATGCGGCTTGCCGGCATCCCCGAATGAAAGGAGTACTTCCAATACGACTTGCGGTGCGACCTCAAAAAAGACCGATGGCGAGAGGCTGTTGACGTTTAGCCAGAAGTCAGCCGCGCGCTTGTCGATCATGCAGCAGGGGACGTCGGCTAGCTGGTGGATGTGAGTAGTCGATTCTCCGGCATTCCAAAGCACATGCTCAGCGAGATCTTCGGTACGTTCTTCACGACCAAGAAGCAGGGCACCGAGCTCGGACTGTCGACCGCGCGCACCATCGTCGAGACCTACGGGGGAAAGATCTGGGCGAAAAACAAGGCGGGGGTCGGGGCGGTATTTCGCTTCACGCTACCGATACTAGAGGTCCTGTGAGCGTCCCGCTCAGAAGGCGATAACGGGAGAAGATCTCTTGGACAAGCATGTCCGCGGCCTCAATGCCGACGCCGACCACGCGTCTCATTAGGCAGCAGCGACGATGGGTGCAATCCTCGTCGCGCGCCTCATACCATCTAAATCTCCAACGCTACGCCGTTGGGGACCGACCCATGACGCGCTTGACCACCATGGCCGCGATGCCCGCGAGCACGGCCTTGGCCATTGGAGACGCCAGAATATCGCCAATCGGGTTCGACGCTGGCGCTTGCTCTCGAGGCTGGACGTCGCCACCGCCGAGCATATCCCGGAGCTGCCCCGGCTTCTGATGTAGATTGGTGAGGTACTGGCCCAGTTCTTTCGGTTCGGGTTGCACCTCTGGCGACAGTGTCACGCCGCGCGCGGCGGCTCGCTCCTGCAGCATCTTCACGAACGCCGCTCGCTCTTCCGGCGACAGCTTGCCCAGCGCTTCTTGCGCCGCCTGAGCGTACTGGTCAGGCGGCACGGCGTGTGATACTTCGCCATACCGCTTCAGAACCTCTTGATCGGAGTAGCCCTCGGACGGGTCTCCTTGTTCGTATCGATTTACGAAATCCTTGTACTCTTTCTGACGTTGCCCACCGCCGAGTAACTCGTCGAGGATACCCATCTGCAGCTCCTTCTTGGCGCATCAGGCGTCATGTGCAGATCTAATTTTGCCCCGACAGGAAAGGTCATCATTGCCCCGGAGAAGCGATCTGCTTGGCCGACATCGAATTCGCTCTGCCATCAAGCAAAAGTCTATACAGCTAAGCCCTTAGTTGGTGTGGCAACACACCTTAGCCGCGACGAAAGTGTGTTCTTGAGAAGGTCGCGCGAAACGAGCCGCAAGTCAGCAACCGTGAGGATTGATCAGCTGGCAAATCAATGGCGTGGTAGCGCCGCTGCAACCAGGCGCAACGATGACAAGCAATTGCTGCGGCCTGGGACAACCAGCGTCTAGATCACGACTGCCGGTAAGTCCGAGCGTACGTCCGTTGTACCCCCTGATCTCGGACGAAGTGCAGCGCGACCAACAACTTCGCTTCAGTGCCACTTCCGGAAGTCTTGCCCGCGCCTCGACATTGAGGGATGGCGGTCGTGACTACCAGCTCCTCGCCGGCTCGGTTGCGTTGATGGAGTCGGCGCTGCTCTTGAAGAAGTGCCTAGAGGATGCGCCCCACATCTCGCTGTCCCCGCCGATCCGCTTCTCGATCAGCAACAGGCTGCAGTCACCCATAGGGCGCAAAGCGCTCAGCCTCCAGCTGCGCTGCGCTTCTCTTGCAGCGTCTGGGCGATCAGCCTCCGGCTGACGTCCATGAGGCGGGAGATCTTGGCCTTGTCTTGGGAGTCCGGCGATCCCGGACTGGGCCGCCGTCCGTCGAAAAAAGAGCCGCTGACGGGCTCGAGTTGTGCCTCGGTGATCAACCACGCCAGGTCCCCCGAGGATCGGCTGACGCTGCGCACGCCCGGCAGCACCGGAACCAACAGCGGTAACAGCCAACGCCACAGCAAGTGCTGCAGGATGTCACGCTCTCGCGCAATGTCGGTGCCCGGCAGCACGCCGGGAGTAAAGGAGGCGACCGCCAGGTCGGGATACTGCTCGGCAAACGCGCGCGCGACCATCACGTTGCAGAGCTTGGATGCGCAGTAGCGCGCCTCGCCGCGATTGACATCGCCTCGCACCCGCGCCTGAGAGAGCTTGGCATCCGCCAGCTCGTTCGGATCCTGCCACCTCGCCCGCGTGATGGGGACAATGCAGAAGGCCCAGGGGCGCCCGCCGCGCGCCATGTGCGGTGCCAACTGATCGGCGATGAGTACATGCGCCAGGTGGTTGACCGCGAAATGAAGCTCGAAGCCGTCGGCCGAGACGGGGTCTTTGCGCCAGGACTGTAGGCCGGCGTTGAGGGCGAGCGCTGCGATGTCGTCGCCCCCCAAGCTGCTGCGAACGTCCCTGCACGCCCGCTGTACCGAGCGCAGATCGGCCAGATCCGCAGCCACCACGTCGACACGGCTTGCAATCGCGGGTGCCAGACCGGCCAGGGGCTTGGCGCCGCGAGCGAGTAGGACGATCCGCCAGTCCGGCAGTGCGAGCACCCGATCGACGACGGC
>VBAB01000388.1 GCA_005888525.1 Alphaproteobacteria bacterium | reverse complement strand
CACGGGCTGGAGAGCGCAAGCCAGACATGAGCACGACAAGCCAACGCATCTCCGCGAGTGCCGTGCACTCCCGCCTCGAGGAAGCCTCTGCCGGCGCCACGGCGACCCTTCTCCCCTTGGGGAGAAGGTGGCCCGAAGGGCCGGATGAGGGGGCCTTCAGGCGTGGAGAAGGAAGTCGCCCCTCACCAGTTCGGCCGAACGACTTACGGCCGCGCCATCTAGCGGTTGCCTGCGGTCAGGCAGGAGTGCGCGACCGTAAGTCATGGCCTCACATCCTCTCCCCCGAGGGGAGAGGCGAACGTCGGGCGTGGGAATCTGTTGCTGAGTGCCGCCAGGCAAGGGTGGCGCCATGAGGGAGACGCTGGCGGGAGTACCGGATGGGCTGGCGCCTCTGGTGCTGGCGCGGCTGGCGGAGGAGAAGGGTGCCGGCTCGCCGCCGCTGCTGCTGCATGTCGCCCGCGACGACCGGCGCCTCGAGGCCCTGGCCGACGGCCTGGCGTTCTTCGCCCCCAAGGTGCGCGTGATCCAATTCCCGGCGTGGGACACGGTGCCCTACGACCGCATCGGGCCCAACACCGAGATCGTGGCCACGCGCGTGGCGTCGATGGCCCGGCTGGCAGCGGCCACACGCAAGGGCGCCACCGTCGTGCTCACCACCGTCAACGCCATCCTGCAGCGCCTGCCCCCGCGCGAGTTCATCCGCCGCTCGCTCAAGACGATTGCGCCCGGCCAGCGCATCGACATGAACCGGCTGATCCAGCGCCTCAACCTGGCGGGCTTCCAGCGCACCGGCACCGTCATGGAAGCAGGCGAATATGCCGTGCGAGGCGGCATCCTCGATCTGTTCCCGCCGGGACGGCTGGCCCCCGTGCGCCTCGATTTCTTCGGCGACACGCTGGAGCACATCAAGGCTTTCGATCCGGAGACGCAGCGCACAGGCAAGATCGTGCAGAAGCTCACCCTAATGCCGATCAGCGAGGTGGCGTTCGGCGAGGAAGCCGAGAAGCGCTTCCGCCGCGGCTATGTGGAGATGTTCGGTCCCGCCACGTCCGAGGATGCGCTGTACGAGGCCGTCAGCGCCGGCCAGCGCTATCCCGGCATGGAGCACTGGCTGCCGCTGTTCCACGAGCGGCTGGAGACGCTGTTCGACTACGTGCCGGATGCGCCCGTCAGCTTCGACCACCTGGCCGAGCAGGCCGTGGAGGAGCGGCTGGCCCTGATCGCCGACCACTACGAGGCGCGCGTGAAGGGTCTCGAATCCCTCACCTTCGGCGCGCCGCCCTACAAGCCCGTGCGGGCGGCGTCCATGTTCCTCACCAGCCAGGAGTGGGGCGAGCGTCAATCGGAGCGCAGTGTGCGGCACATGACGCCGTTCGAGGAGGCGCGTGCCGCGGCCAAGGGTGGGCTGCGGTCCTTCGGTGGCCGGGTGGGACGCAACTTCGCGCTCGAGCGCTCCGGGGAGGGCGCCAATGTGTTCGATGCGGCGGCCCAGCACGTGCGCGCGCTGCAGGCCCAGGGCAAGCGGGTCGTCGTCGCCGCGTTCTCGCCGGGCGCGCGCGAGCGCCTGCTGGCGCTGCTGGGCGAGCATCATCTCGCCAATGCGCACAAGGTCGAGAGCTTCGGTGAGGCGGCCGCACTGCCCGCCGATGCCGCGGCGTTCGCCGTGCTCGGGCTCGAGCAGGGCTTCGAGACCGCCGACCTCGCCGTGATCGGCGAGCAGGACATCCTGGGCGACCGCCTGGTGCGGCCGCGGCGCAAGGCGCGCCGGGCCGCCGACGTCATCACCGAGGCAACCAGCCTCGCCGTCGGCGATTTCGGCGTGCACGCCGATCACGGCATCGGCCGCTTCGACGGCCTCACCACCATCAGCGCGCTCGGCGCCCCGCACGACTGCCTGGAGATCGCCTACGCGGAGGGCGCCAAGCTCTATCTGCCGGTCGAGAACATCGAGCTCCTGTCGCGCTACGGCTCGGCGGAGGGCGCCGTTCAGCTCGATCGGCTGGGCGGCGTCGCCTGGCAGACGCGCAAGGCCCGCCTCAAGCAGCGCATCCGCGAGATCGCCGCCGATCTCATCAAGGTGGCGGCGCTGCGACAATTGCGCCAGGCGCCCGTCATGACGCCGCCCGAGGGCGCGTTCGACGAGTTCGTGGCGCGCTTCCCGTACGGGGAGACCGAGGACCAAACCTCCAGCATCGCCACGGTGCTGGAGGATCTCGCCTCCGGCAAGCCCATGGACCGGCTGGTGTGCGGCGACGTCGGCTTCGGCAAGACCGAGGTGGCGCTGCGGGCAGCGTTCATTGCCGCGCTCGACGGCTTCCAGGTAGCGGTGGTGGTGCCGACCACGCTGCTCGCGCGCCAGCACTTCGCCACCTTCGCCGAGCGCTTCAAGGGCCTGCCCGTGCGCATCGCCCAGGCCTCGCGCCTCATCGCCGGCAAGGAGCTCAACGCCGTCAAGGCCGGCATCAAGGAAGGCAACATCGACATCGTCATCGGCACGCATGCGCTCCTCGGCAAGGCGATCGGCTTCAAGCGGCTGGGCCTGCTGATCGTGGATGAGGAGCAGCATTTCGGCGTCGCCCACAAGGAGCGCCTGAAGCAGCTGCGCGAGGACGTGCATGTGCTGACGCTCACCGCCACGCCGATCCCGCGCACGCTGCAGTTGGCGCTCTCCGGCGTGCGCGAGCTGTCGCTGATCACCACGCCGCCGGTCGACCGCCTCGCGGTGCGCACCTACATCTCGCCGTTCGACCCCGTCATCATCCGCGAGGCCCTGCGGCGCGAGCGCTACCGCGGCGGCCAGACCTTCTACGTGGTGCCGCGCATCGCCGACCTGGAGGAAGTCGCCGAGTTCCTGGCCGAGGCGGCGCCGGAGCTGAAAGTCGCGCGCGCCCACGGCCAGCTGCCGTCGAGCACGCTGGAAGACGTGATGACCGCCTTCTACGACGGCAAGTACGACGTGCTGCTGTCGACCGCGATCGTCGAATCCGGCCTCGACATCCCCAACGCCAACACGCTGATCGTGCACCGCGCCGACATGTTCGGGCTGGCCCAGCTCTATCAGCTGCGCGGACGCGTCGGCCGGTCCAAGGCGCGCGCCTACGCCTATTTCACGACGCCCGCCGGCCAGCGGCTCACCGAGGGCGCGGAGAAGCGCCTGAAAGTTTTGCAGTCGCTCGACACGCTGGGGGCCGGCTTCTCGCTCGCCAGCCACGACATGGACATCCGCGGCGCCGGCAACCTGCTGGGCGAGGAGCAGTCGGGCCACATCAACGAGGTCGGCTTCGAGCTCTACCAGTCGATGCTGGAGGAAGCGGTTGCAGCGCTCAAGGGCGGTGATCTCGGCGAGACGCAGGAGCAGTGGAGCCCGCAGATCTCGCTCGGCACGTCGGTGCTGATCCCGGAGAGCTACGTCAGCGATCTGCAGCTGCGGCTGGGGCTCTACCGGCGCCTCTCCACACTGGAAAAGCGCAACGACATCGACGCCTTCGGCGCGGAGCTGGTGGACCGCTTCGGCGAGCT
>VBAB01000387.1 GCA_005888525.1 Alphaproteobacteria bacterium | reverse complement strand
GCGTATTCGCGGATCGTTTCCAGCTCCCAGCCACCCATACGATGCCAAACTGTTTGATGATGTGGCAGTCCTCGCGATGCGAAGACCTATCGGCACAAGTGACACTAACGGCGGCGTTCCGATAGTGAAGGTCTTCGAGACGCGCTATGGTGCAGACGATGGCCCGCGGTGTCCTGCGGCGTGAGCAAAAGGGCCGACTTCGCATTGGATCAATGATGGTGCTTTGACGGCGACTGCACAGGTGTTGAGCCTTTCCCGGTGACAACACAGCAGGGCAACAATCAGAGCGTCGTTCTGAAACCACCGGTAACTAATTGATGGTACGTCGCACGAACAATGCGCTAACTTTCAGAAATCACGTTGTCGGGAATGCAATGACCCCGGCTCCCAAAGCAGGTGCTCTACCAGGCTGAGCTATGCCCCGACACGCGAGGGTGGCAGTTATATGCGCTCGCGCCGCCCTTGTGAAGCGAGGGCGGGCCGCGTTGGCCCGTTTGCCGCTGACGGTTTGAATTGAAGGATGGTGCGTCTCTGCCTACATGTGGGCAGCAAAGCAGCGGCGTTCGGTGTCGGCGCTGGCCGCGAGGAGCAGGGAAAGCACATGAGCGCGCCGGCAGAGGTGGGCACGACGGGCCAGAGTCCGTGGCGCGAGACGCTCAAGACCATTGTTTACGCGCTGCTCATCGCGCTGGTCGTGCGGGTCTTCTTCTACCAGCCCTTCAATATCCCGTCCGGCTCCATGAAATCGACGTTGCTGGTGGGCGACTACCTGTTCGCTTCGAAAATGTCGTACGGCTACAGCCGGTACTCGTTCCCGTTCGGAATTGTTCCATTCCGCGGCCGGCTGTTCGGGAGCGAGCCCAAACGAGGCGACGTCGTGATCTTCAAGCTGCCGCGCGACAATTCGACCGACTACATCAAGCGCCTCATCGGCTTGCCCGGAGACGAGGTTGCGGTGCGCGGCGGCATCATCTACCTCAATGGCCAGGCTTTGCCGCAGACGCCTGCGGGGACGTATGTGGGCCCCGAGGAGGGGGGGCGGGCCAAGCCGCGCTACGAGGAGACGCTGCCGAACGGGGTGAAGCACTACGTGCTGCACTGGCAGCGCGAGAGCGACCTCGACAACGTGGGCCCCTTCAAGGTGCCGGCCGGGCACTATTTCATGATGGGCGACAATCGCGACGATTCGATCGACAGCAGGGTGCAGTCGCAGCACTTCGGAGTCGGCTTCGTGCCCTATGAGAACCTGGTCGGGCGAGCGGAGATCGTGTTCTTCTCGGTCGCGATCGACGATCCGCGAGCGTTCCGTTTGACCAGCCCCTGGACCTGGCCGTTCGACATTCGCTGGAGCCGGATCTTCAACTTGGTTCGCTAACCGCGGGCGGCAAGGGCTGAGCCTGGCTAGGCCGCGAAAATCATGAAATTGGGCCGCGCGGGATCGTTCGACTTCGCGTCAATCGCGAGCACCGACCGATGTTCGCGTTGGTCCGCTTGACCCCCAGTAGTCACTGTGGAAGCTGACGTAGGAGACTTTCAGCCTGGTGCCAATACCTGCCGAACACAGCCCCTGAAATCTCCAGCTGGAACGGCCGGAATGCGACCTCGTAACCGGAATGAAATGCTGCACTCCGAGATCGCGCGTACCCGCAACGCGCTTGGTCCACCTTGCTCGTACGAGAGGGGGGGCGTTGCGGGTATTCAGTGAAACCGCCAGGTGAGCCCTACTTTGACGGTGTTGCCGCTCCAGCCCATGTCGGCGCGATTTGACCCGGTGAATGTGGTGGGGACAGGCGCGAGAGTGTACGTCTGGGTCTGCAGATCAACCCAGAGATATTCAGCCTTTAGCGAAATGTTGTTGAACAGAACAATTTCAGCACCGCCGCCGAGCGCATAGCCCCAGTGCCACTGCGTGTCGCTGGCTTGGAAGACCTCTGATCCGGGCGGGACGCCCCAATGATTGATCGTAAGGGTCATTTGACCGAACGCAAGCCCGCCGGTGAGATAGATAAGCTTGCCGCCCCAGGCGTACCCCACACGAGGACGAAGCGTGCCCAGGTAGTTGATTCGTGACGTGGCAGCCGCATCGAAATAATTGTCGGTCAGCTTGATATCGGCAACGGCGAGGTCACCCTCCAAGCCGATCACCCAGCCGGATGACAGCTGCTGGTCATACCCAATTGCGGCGCCGCCAAACCACCCATTGACCGGTTGGTGAGGATAGTCGTCCGCGGTGCCTTTCCAGTGGCCGCCCACAGCGTAGCCCGAGAAAAGTCCGAAATGAGTACCGGTCCAATTCGATGTTGATGGTGATTGCGCTGACGCTGCGGCGGAAAAGGTGACGAATCCTACGACTGCCAACATCATACGAGCTGCACGGTTCATGGAAACCCCTCCACCGGACGCCTCGGCGCTCGGCCGCGACGGGGGTCAGGCTAGGCCCTCAGAACATGCAGGCATACTGCGTTTCGGACACAGGCAAGGAGAAAGCGCGGCGCCATGATCGAGGGGCCATCCCCCGGGCACACTATGCGGTGGGAGAAACTCTCAATAGGCGTGGTCTCGAGTGTCGCCCATCAAGACTTAGTTCGTGCCGGGTCTGGTGGCTCTTTCGAAGACGCCGATCATGGGACCGAGGGAGAACAGGTTGGCGCCGCGATTGAGCGAAGGGACGTACAGGGTGGGGACGCTGCCGCCGTCCAGGAAGAGCGCGTCGTTGCACTTCAGTCTATCCAGGAACAGCCGGCCGAACGCCTGAAACGAGACGTCGTCGTCGGAGATGGCGAACACCACGGTTTGCGCGTCGCGTACGCCTACGCCGCTGCGCTGCTTGAGCGAGACGTTGGCGTGGACAAAACGCGGGTGCAGGCGGCCGTTGATCACCAGCATCGGGCCGGACTGCGTGGCGATATCGGGGCGCAGCTGCTGCTTGAGGTAGGCGCCGGTCTCGAGCACTCCGGCCTTGTCGCCGGTGACGTAGAAGATGCCGTTCGGCTTCATGTGGAAGTTGCCCCAGCCGGACCTGGTGTTGGCGCGCACGAGCTCGCGGCCATTTTCCACGTAGAGGCCGACAGGCTTGTAGGCGGGGTCGAACATGCCGGCGTTGGTGGCGAGGACGAGCCGGTCCGACGGCTTGTCCAACGCTTGCGGCAATGCGTTGAGGCGCGCGTAGGGCGTACCGTCCGGCCGCTTCCAGAAGAGGCGGATGGCGTGGCGGCGCACGTCGACCTCGCACACCGTGTAGGCGCTGCCCTGATGCGTGACGGCGCGGCAGGGGGCGGGACCGGCGACCGCTGACTGCGCGATGGCGAGGCTGGCGAGCAGGCAGGCCAGGAGGGAGAGGGCTCGCGTCCTTTGCGCCATGGCGTTCATGCTCGCTAGCCCCGACGATTGCAGCTGCGGCAAGGTTTGCGACAAGATGGTGGCCGATTGTGGATCGACGCTCGGTTCGGCCGACGGCGTCAGCCCGGACGCGCGGCCCCCCGCTTGGGCGGCGCCGCTCTCTGCGTAGCCGCAACCTGAACGCTTCGCTTCAGATAGGCGATGTTGTTGGGCGCGATCGTGAGCAGCTCCCAGCCGTCCTGGCCGGCGTCGTTGAGCAGCTCGATGTCGTCCGATCTGGGATTGATCCTGCTCAGATCGATCTTGCTGTATTCCCATTGGGTCATGGGGGAAATCTCCCGCAGCGGAAAATGCGTAAATATGGCTGGCAGTGGACTCCTCGGGACAACGTATTGCGCCCCTTCGGCATCGGTCCCATCCGGATTTGATAAAGTGGCCGTACCACGCCTGCAACACTTACGGCGGGGCCGACAGGAGGAGTTTGGGGATAAGGACGGGGAGGCGAGGGCGTGCAACGCTAGTACTAGCATTCCGCGAGCAGCCGGCCAAAGCCCTCGAGGCGATCGTGGATGTTGTTGGCGCGCAACGCGTGCCAGTAGGTGGCGGTGTTGATGGCGACAACGGGCTTGCCGAGCCACAGCTCGGCGGCAGCGGCGAGCCTCACCATGCTGAGATTGGTGCCGACCTGGACCAGGGCATCCACGTCGTCGCCATCGAGATCGAGCAAGGCTTCTCGGCACTGCGCCGGGGTCACTTCGGCGATCGCCGTCCAGGATTTGCACTGCAGCGCGATGTCGCGCACCACGCTGAAGCCCATCTCGGTGAAGTAGGCGATCACGGCCTCGTTCATGACCGGCCAGTAGGGGGAGAGGACGGCGATGCGCTTGACGCCGCCGTAGGCGCGCAGCGCGGCCGTGGTGGAATGGCTGCCGACGCTGATGCCGACACCGGAGAACTCCTCGATTCTGCGCACGAAGGCGTCGGCGCCCTTGGCCCCGCCGAAAAAGGTGATCGCCGACATGCCCATCACCAGGTAATCGGGTCGGCAGGTCATGACGCTCTCGACGGCGTCCATCACGTTGTCGCCGATCACGCCGACGCCGGCGCGGAACGTCTCGTTGCTGAGCGCGGCCGCGTTGGGCGTGTAGATGCGGCTGTAGTGATTGGTGACGCCCGGTGGGCGCATGGCGTCGAAGTCGGGCTGCACGACCGTGTTGGTGGACGGGCCGATCGCCCCGAATTTGCAGCGCCAGCCGAGAACGTCGGGCATGCGGATCTCCGTGGTGATGGGTTCCCTGGGCGATGCGATCTATGGCGCCGGCGTTGCTGCCAGCAGCTCGCGGATGCGCGGCAGGTGCTCGCGGCCCCAGTAGAGAT
>VBAB01000386.1 GCA_005888525.1 Alphaproteobacteria bacterium | reverse complement strand
TGCTCCGGTTCGAGCTGCCGGCGGCGGATGCGGGACCGCCAGAAAACAAGACCCGCTCTGCCCTGGAGTCGGTGGGTCGCGGCGTGGCCAACCTCACCAGTGACCTCCTTACGCTCGTGAACATGATGGGCGCCTTGGGGCTCGCACTCGTCGAAATCCTTCGGCATCCCATGCGCTTCCGACTGACCTCGGTTGTTCACCACCTCGACCGCGTCGGCTGGCAGGCCGTACCGATCATCCTGCTCATTACCTTCCTCATCGGCGGTATCATCTCCCAGCAGGGCTTCTTCCATTTCCAAAAGTTCGGCGCCGACGAATACGTGGTCGACATGGTCGGCATCCTCGTGCTGCGCGAGATTGGGGTCCTCATCGTGGCCATCATGGTTGCGGGGCGATCGGGCAGTTCTTACACGGCCGAGCTCGGGTCCATGAAGATGCGCGAGGAGGTCGATGCGCTCCGTACCATCGGCTTCGATCCAGTGGAGATTCTCCTGCTCCCGCGCGTCATCGCCCTTGGTTATCGCGCTGCCGCTGCTCACATTCCTCGGTTCGATGGCTGCGCTCTACGGCGGCGGCATAGTGGCCTCGCTCTATGCGGACATGAGTCCCGACATCTTCATTGCGCGGCTGAGGGACGCGATCTCGCTGACCCATTTGAAGGTGGGCCTCATCAAAGCCCCATTCATGGCCCTGGCGATCGGCGTCGTAGCCTGCGCCGAGGGGCTGAAAGTGAAGGGTAGCGCAGAGTCGCTTGGACGGCAGACCACGGCCTCCGTCGTCAAATCGATCTTCCTCGTGATCGTGCTCGATGGAGTGTTCGCCATCTTCTTCGCCTCGATCGGGATGTGAACGGCATGGCCCCCCTGCTGGACATTCCCGCCATTCGTGTCCGCGACCTTGTGGTCGCATTCGGCGACCGCGTCGTGCTCGACCACCTGTCGCTCGAGGTTCGCAAGGGCGAGATTCTGGGCTTCGTCGGAGGATCGGGGAGCGGCAAATCCGTCCTGCTGCGCACTATCATCGGGCTGCTGCCGAGGCACCAAGGGTCGATCGAGGTGCTGGGCGTCGATCTCGATGGCGCAGACGACGCGGCCCTTCATGCGCTCGAGCGTCGCTGGGGTGTGTTGTTCCAGCAAGGGGCGCTGTTCTCCTCGCTGACCGCGCTTCAGAATGTGCAATTTCCCATGCGCGAGAACCTGGGTTTATCGGAGCGTCTGTTGCGCGAAGTGGGCCTCGCCAAGCTCGAGATGGTCGGACTGGACACGCGCGACGGAGATAAGCTGCCCTCCGAGCTCTCCGGCGGAATGACCAAGCGCGTGGCCCTGGCCCGCGCGCTCGCGCTCGATCCGGAGCTGGTTTTCTTGGATGAGCCCACATCGGGGCTCGATCCGATCGCGGCCGGCGACTTCGACGACCTGATCCGCACCATGCAGCAGACGCTTGGTCTCACTGTATTCATGGTGACGCACGACCTGGAAAGCCTGCGCACGGTTTGCGACCGCATTGCCGCGTTGGCCGACGGCAAAGTCGTGGCGATCGGTGCGATGGAGGACATGCGCCACTCGCAGCATCCCTGGATGCAAGCCTACTTCCAAGGCAAGCGCGGCCACATGCTGGCGCGCGTATCTTCCGTGAGGGGAGCCTGACACGTGGAAATAAGAGCGCGCTACGTCCAAATGGGGGCATTCACGGTGGCCGTGCTGGTTATCGGGTTTGCGTTTGTCTACTGGCTCAACAATGTCGGCGGCCTGCGCGACCGAGCCCTCTTCCGCCTGAGATTTGAGGGCTCGGTGTCGGGATTGCTGAGGGGATCGGCCGTCCTGTTCAACGGCATTCGCGTCGGGGAGGTGACGCGTCTCGACCTCAATCCGGCCGATCCACGGCATGTCCAAGCCACCATCGCCATTGACCGCAGCACACCCATCCGCCTCGATACCAGGGTGACGATCGATTTCCAGGGGTTGACCGGCTCGCCCGTCGTCGCGCTCGCCGGCGGCAGCTCCAATCAGCCCGTAGTGTCCAGCAACGGGGAGGCGCCGCTCCTCGTGGCCGACGCTACGGCCGGCCAAAGCATGTCGCAGGCCGCCCGCGAAACGCTGCGCCGGCTCGATGGGATCCTGGCCGAAAACGCCCAACCCCTCCGTAGCGTGCTCGGCAATCTCGACACCTTTTCTGGCGCGCTCGCCCGCAATTCCGACCGCATGGACGGGATCGTCGCGGGGCTGGAGCGCATGACCGGCGGAGCCGCCGCCAAGGCCCGGCTGGTGAGCTACGATCTGACCGCCCTCCACGCGGCCGAAGCGACGGCAAGGCCAGTCCCCCTGCAGCTTGTTGTGACCGACCCTACCGCACTGGCGGCATTGGACAGCGAACGTATTCAGACCGTATCAGCAAACGGCGCCTATGCCAGCGTGCCGGACGCGCAATGGAGCGACGCGCTGCCAAAGCTGTTGCAGGTGAAGATTATTCGCAGCCTGGAGGATGCAGGAAGATTTGCGGGCATCAGCCGCCCGCTGGAGGGAGTGACCAGCGACTTCCAACTCGTCATGGACATCCGCAAGTTCCAGATCTTGTCCAGTCTCACGGCGGAGGTCGAACTCGGATGCAAGATCCTGGGCGCCAATGGCCGGGTCGTCGCAAACCGCATCTTCCGCGCGTCGGTTGCGGTGGAAGCACCAGGGGTGCCGGCCGCGGTTGCCGCCCTTGACAAGGCTTTCGGGCAAGTGGGTTCCGGCCTTGTGTCATGGACGGTCGATGCCACCAATGAACCTCCTGCGCTCCGCGCCGTTACACCCAAGAGGACCAGCGGAGGCTAAGCGCATGCCGCAATCGGAGGCGATCCGGGCGGCGATGGTATCCGGTGATCGCGAGCAGCAAGACGTCATCGCTTTCCTGGGCGACCCGGCGTCGTATTCGGGCGGTCAACGCATTGATCGCTTTGAAACGCACGGCAACCTGGTGTTCCTCGCCGGTGGCGACGCGTGGAAAATCAAGCGCGCGGTAAAGTTTCCCTACATGGATTTTTCCACGCTCGCGAAGCGACATGCAGCATGCATCCGGGAAGTCGAGATCAATCGCCGGTTCGGGTCGGCTCTCTATCTCGGCTGCGTGCCGATCGTGCGCTCGCGGGACGGCACTCTGGCGTTCGGCTCCGACGGAGACGTCGTCGAGTGGGCCGTGCACATGCGCCGGTTCGACCAGTCGGCGCTGCTGAGCAATGTCGCGCGGACCACCGGCATCTCCTGCGATCTCGCACGCGAGTTGGCCGATGTGGTCCATGAGGCGCACGACCGCGCGGAGCGTTTTTCCGGAACTTCAGGCGCGGCGCCCCTCCGCGAGCTCGCGGCATCGATTTCCACCAGACTTTCCAAGTCCGGGATTGCCTGCCTGGAGCTGGAACAGCTTGCCCGCGGATTGAGCGATCGGAGCAAGACGTGGGCCGCAACGCTGGATGAGCGGGCCGCCACGGGCTTCGTGCGCCGATGCCACGGCGATCTGCATCTCGCCAATATCGTGATGTGGAACGGGCGGCCGGCTCTCTACGACGCGATCGAGTTCGATGAAGCCGTCGCCACCATCGACACGCTGTACGACCTTGCTTTCCTCCTCATGGACCTCGATCGCCACGACCAGCGACCTGCGGCAAACGTCGTCCTCAACCGTTACCTCTGGCGAAGCCAAAACCCTCTCGATCTCCGCGGGCTCGTCGCTCTGCCGCTGTTTCTTGCCCTGCGCGCTGCCGTCCGCGCCATGGTGACCGCGGACCGCGCGGGACAGGAAAGCCGTGAAGCACGCGAGACTGATCTTGAGAAAGCACGCCACTATCTGCGGGTTGCCCTCCATTTCCTTGCGGTGCTGCCTCCGCAATTGGTCGCCATGGGAGGCTTTTCGGGAACCGGAAAGACCACGCTCGCCGCCAGCCTCGCGCCCTGGCTCGGGCAGGCGCCGGGTGCCATTCACCTGAGGACTGATCTGGAACGCAAGAGACTGGCAGGCGTCGGCGAGCTTGATCGGCTGCCCGAGAGCGCATATTCGCGAGAGGCCCGCAAACGCGTCTACGACGTTCTGTACGAGAAGGCGCGATCGGTTCTGGCCACGGGCCATTCGGTGATCGTCGACGCGGTGTTCGCCGAACAGGACGCGCGTCAAACCATCCAGGCGCTCGCAAGAGACGTCGGCGCACCCTTCCACGGTATCTGGCTGCATGCCGACCCGGAAAAGCTCCTGGGACGCGTCGCAGTAAGGCGAAACGATGCTTCGGACGCCACCCCGGAAGTCGTTCGCGGGCAACTCCAGTCCGATCCTGGGCCATTTTCGGCAGAATGGACGGCGCTCGACGCTGGAGGGACACTGGCCAAAACGTTGGGGCGCGCGAGGGCCGCGATCGGTGTCGCCAACACGAGTTTTGAAAGCCCGACAGAATGACGGTTCGCAACCTCGAGTATCTGCTGAAGCCGCGCTCGATTGCTCTCGTAGGCGCGAGCGCGAAGCCTGGCAGTGTTGGCTTGATTACCGCCCGCAACCTGATAACCGGCGGCTTTGCGGGTCCCGTTTGGCTCGTCAACCCGAAATATCGCTCGATCGAGGGGCAGCAGTGCTATCCCTCGATCGCCGCGCTGCCTGCAGCACCCGATCTCGGTGTTCTCGCCACTCCACCGGAGACTGTTCCCGAACTGGTCGCGCAACTCGGAGCCGAAGGGGCGCGTGCAGCTGTCGTCATAACGGCAGGCGTTCGCAAGGATCTCAAGAGCCGGATGCTCGAGGCTGCGCGGCCCAACCTGTTGCGCATCCAAGGTCCGAATTGCCTCGGTCTGATGCTGCCGCGCATCGGCGTGAACGCGAGCTTTGCCCACAGGCCGCCTCTATCCGGCGACCTTGCATTCGTGTCCCAATCGGGAGCCTTGATCACGGCGATCATCGATTGGGCGCGCGGCCGCAACATCGGCTTCTCTCAAGTGGTCTCGCTTGGCGACATGACCGATGTCGATTTCGGCGACGTATTGGACTACCTGGCGGGAGACGTGCAGAGCCGTGCCATTCTGCTCTACATGGAGGCTGTCACCAACGCGCCAAAGTTCATGTCGGCGGCCCGCCGCGCCGCCCGCTCCAAACCCGTCATCGTGGTGAAGACGGGGCGCAGCGCGAGCGGCGCCAAGGCTGCGCTTTCCCACACGGGCGCGCTCGCGGGCGCGGATGGCGCATACGAAGCAGCGTTCCGGCGCGCCGGCATCCTTCGCGTCCGCGAGCTGGACGAGCTGTTCAGCGCTGCGGAAATCCTTGCGCGGCATCCACCGCTTGCCGGGGAGAGGCTCGCGATCCTGACCAATGGCGGCGGCGCCGGGGTTCTCGCCACGGACCGGCTGGGCGACCTCGGCGGGACGCTGGCAAACCTCT
>VBAB01000385.1 GCA_005888525.1 Alphaproteobacteria bacterium | reverse complement strand
GCGAATGGCGCGATCCGGGTCACCCACGTTCGCGCAGTCCCCACGTTTGTCTTCACAGCCCAAGAAGCTGCAGCTGACGAACATGAGGGCGAAAGCGGTCGGAGTGCGCATTGCGACGTTTGCCCGCGACACTAGAGCAGGATCGCTTCAGATGGAATCACATCGCCCCGTATGCAACGTCGAGGCTGAAGCGTGAATCCTGCTCTATTTCTTTAGTTAGAGCGAGGTTCACGTTCCTGGATGGAAGCCCCAGTGCTGCCATCGGGAATGATCTCGCTCTAGCGATATCGAGGTTAGCAGAAGTGTTCGCGGACTTAGGAGGGAACATCGCGCATAACTTGCCCCCGGAGATCGTCAGGAACTTCCCGTCCCACAGGAGGCCGAATCGCGTCAGCGTGGCCGCGGCAGCTCGAGGAGGAGCGCCCACGTGCGACTCACCATCGGTAGATAATCCGTTGTCGGCTGGAAGTGGGCAGGCGTCGACACCGCGCGTGCCGACGGCTGAGGCTAGGATTGCGGTGCTAGCGCAGGATGCCGCTGCGCACCAGGGTGGGACCGGAGACGAGCTTTGGGGCGTCCCTCGTAACGGCCGCCGAAACCATCGGCGTCCTCGCTAGCTGCTGCTTGGGGTGCGCGGCAATGGCCGCGGCAAAACAGCGATCGAGGTTGGCGCAGCGACGTGCGCCGGAAGGATGCGTAGACGTGGCCGGCGCGTTGCCGAAAGAGCGGCACGCCTCGGCAAGCCCACCGCGATCGAGCCAACCTTGCTTCACGCCCTCGGACACGGCCCAGCAATCGGCCTTGAGCTCGCTGGCGCCCACATGATGGTGCCCGCACTCGTGATGGAACACGAAGAGGCGCACGGTCTCAGAATGCCGGCTGAGCAGGCCGGGATTGAGCACGAGCACGCCCGGCGCCGCGACGCCGAGATTGGGCAGGCGCGGGTCGAGCACGTTGCGTACGCTGCCGCAGCGCAGCACCCGACCGGCGATCGTCACGGTTCCATCGCGCTGCTGGCTGATCGGCGAGGCAGACTGGACCGGGCCACCGCCCGCGCTCGCCCACGCGAGAGCCGCCGCCAAACTTGCGCAAAGGCGCAACCTACCCATGCCGATGCTCCCCCAACGATTTCCCCGCGCCGATACGCCGGCGAGTAGGCGCTCACTTTTGGCTCGATTTGCGGCAGCTGAGGCTTGGCCGCACGGAGATTTGTCCGCAAGCGAGACGAAGCGTGATCGGTCGATGCGACGGATCGCGGGAGCAGCGCGCGTTGCCGGCAAGACACTGCGCTAACCCTACTTATTTCGGCCACACGAAACCAAACGACCAGCCACAATCCCGGCCTACCCAGGCCGCAGTGAGTTGGTCAATTGCTCTCTACGAAGGCCGAAGCGGGCGCGGGACCGCCGAGGTCGGCAACAACGGGAAGGGCATCATGCTGGGATCGGGGAAACGGTGCACTCTGCGGCGCTTGGGTGCCGATTTTGCGCTGGCGTTCATCTTGTTCTGGGCCGTCGCGCTCTCCTTGAGCGCCGGCCACACCCGGGCCTATGCGGTATTCCTGCCGGCGCTCGACACGCAGGCAATCCTGCCCGATTCGGCAGCATCGAGCCCGGCAAGCTTCCGGACCGACCAGCCGAACCAAGCCATCCATAAAGCACAGACCAGACCCGACCAGGCGCGCCTGCTGCTGAGTGTCGCGTTCGCCGCGATCGTCGCCTTCAATCTCGGGTTTTGGCGCCACCTGCGTCGCGTCTATGCCTCCCCGCGGCGCAGCGTGTGGAGGAGGGGTTGACCGGGTCAAGGCGGGTCTTCTCCCCCACCCCTCCTCCACACTTCCACCAATTTCGTCTATATGAGTCGGGTGTGCGCGACCTTCCGGGAGACGAATGATGGTCAGCAAGGCGACTTTGAAGAGCCGTGTGGTCGTCATGACGGGGCTTGCGATGGCCCTTGCGGCGGGCGCGGCCGTGCTGCACACCGATCTCCTCCTGAACCGCGGCTTCGGCAATGCGCTGGGGGCGTCGCGTCCCGGCCTATCGTTCGACACGGTCACGGCCAAGGAGGTGGCACAGCGCACCACCGTGGGCGATGAAGGCTATTGGCTGACCCGAGCGGAGGTCGAGAGCCCCGCGCCATTCGCCAAGCCGCTGGCGGTGGGTGATCGAATCACCATTGCCGGCCGCGACGGGCGCGAGCGCCAGCTCGAGGTAGTCGACCTGAAGGCTATCGGCGGCAAGACGGTCCGCGTCGCTGGCACGGCGCATGTGCGCCTGTTGCTCGTCACCTGTCGCGTGACGGGCGAGGCGGCCGAGCAGGCCGACGCACCGGTCCGCTTCATCATCGAGGCCGAGCCCGCCGTGCCGGCCTTGCCGGCCCCGGCCAAGGCCCTCTGAAACTGACGCGCTTATCCTCGAGCCGACGATCGGGACAGGTGGTCGATCTTGAGTGGCAAGACCCACACGTATACCTGCGCCCTGACCTGGACCGGCAATACCGGTGCGGGCACCGCAAGCTATACCGCCTACGCGCGCGACCATGTGTTCTCCGGCGCCGGCAAGCCCGACCTGCCGGGGTCCTCCGATCCGGCCTTCCGGGGAGACGCGCGCCGCTACAATCCCGAAGAGTTGCTGGTCGCGGCCCTCGCCAGCTGTCACATGCTCTGGTACCTGCACCTATGCGCGGACGCGGGCGTCACTGTGCTCGCCTACCACGACGAGCCTGTCGGCACGATGGTAGAGGACGCGCGCAAGGGCGGCTATTTCACCAAGGTGACGCTGCGTCCGAGGGTGACAATCGCCAAGGGCGCGGATGCGGCCAAAGCCCGCGATTTGCACAGACGTGCGCACGAGAAGTGCTACGTCGCCAATTCGGTCAATTTTCCCGTCGACTGCGAGCCTGAAATAGCGGGTAGCGAATAGCGAGTGGTCCGACAGGAGTCGAACCACGGCAATGCGTTCAGGGCCGCTCTGTCAGAGTGTCTTTCCTACTTCGATCGCATCCGAAGTGTGGGCGGCAGACAAGGTGGTACGGTCGTCCCTCGACCAGGAGGCAACCATGACCATCACCGTCTTCATCCGTTACGTCATCGATCCCTTCCAACGCGAGGCCTTCGCAGAGTACGCCCGCAACTGGGGGCGCATCATCCCCAAGTGCGGGGGCGGCCTGATCGGCTACTTTCTGCCGCACGAGGGCACCAACAACATCGCCTGGGCCCTCGTTTCGTTCGACAGCCTGGCATCCTACGAGGCCTATCGCGCGCGCCTGAAGGCCGATCCGGAGGGCGCGGCGAACTTCCGCTTCGCCCGTGAGAAGCGCTTCATCCTGAGCGAGGAGCGCACCTTCCTGGAGGCCCTGCCGCAGTAGCGGGGCCCAGACCCTACGCACGCGGGCCGATCCTCGGCTACCGTCGGTGCTGGAGGGTCTGACCCAGGTTCCAAACCATAGCGTCGGAGTGTGCCTCATGATCGCCGTCATATTCGAGGTGTGGCCAGCCGACGGCCGGCGCGAGAGCTATCTCGAGCACGCCGCCCGCCTGCGCCCCGAGCTGGAGAAGATCGACGGCTTCGTCTCCGTCGAGCGCTTCCAGAGCATCACCGATGCCAACAAGATGCTGTCGCTGTCGTTCTGGCGCGACGAGGCGGCGGTCGCCCGCTGGCGCAATCAGATCCAGCATCGCGCCACGCAGAAGGCGGGCCGCAGCAGCGTGTTTCGCGACTACCGGCTGCGTGTCGCCGCGGTGGTGCGCGACTACGGCATGAGCGAGCGGCGCGAGCAGGCGCCGGACGACAGCCGGCAGGCGCATGACTAACGGGGTCAGACCCTACGCACGCGACTGGACCTCGATCGCCGACGGAACTTAAGGGTCTGACCCCAACGCCCTTCAAGCATCGATGAGGTCATCGTCCGCCCTGCCAGCCCGCAGGGGCCCACTGAGGTTGTGGCGGTCGAAGGCAACGCTCTTCACCACGGCGAACACGGGCATTCCCGGCTCGAGCTTCAACTGCTCGACGGAGTAGCGAGTCAGCTTGGCCAACAGTGCCTCACCGTTGCAGTCGAGCCGCACATCGATCACGGGGCCCTCTCCTCTCCCGATATCCGCGACCACGCCAGTCATGACATTGAGAGCGCTGACGCCGTCCGGTGCCCTGGTCGCCAGCATGACATCACGCGCGCGAACGCGCAGACGCACGCGCTGCCCAGGCGCCAGGTCGATGCGCGGCAGGCGCCACAGCCCCGCCCGCGAGCGCAGCATTGTAAGGGCAAAGGTATCGTCATGGGCCTCCACCGTTGCCTCGATGATGGCGCCGGCCTCGGCGCGGCCGGTGAGCGGAAAGAGGTCGAGCCTCTGCATGATCTCCGCGGTGGGGCCGACGGCAGCCACCGACCCTTCCGACACCAGCACGATGGTCGAGGCGAGCCGCGCCACTTCGGGCACGGAGTGGCTCACGTAGACGATCGGCACGCCGCTCTCGTCACGCAGGCGCTCGATGTAGGGCAGGATCTCGGCCTTGCGCGCCTCGTCGAGCGACGCCAGCGGCTCGTCCATCAGCAGCAGGCGCGGGCTGGCAAGGAGCGCGCGGCCGATGGCGTCGCCGGCCGGCGGTCGAGCAGATGCGATATGCCCAGCAGGTCCGCCACCTTGTGGAGCTCGCCGTGGCGCTCCGATTTCGGCGCGAACCATCGGCCGTAGAGCAGGTTTTGCCGCACGGTCAGATGCGGGAATAGGCGCCCGTCCTGGAACACGTAGCCCACACGCCGCTTGTGGACCGGCATCAAGATGCCTTGCTCGGTATCGACCACCGTGACGCCGTCCACGACGACGCGGCCCTGGTCTGGCCGGATCAGTCCAGCGATGACGTTGATCAGCGACGTCTTGCCGGCACCCGAGCGGCCGAACAGCGCGGTGAGCCCGCCATCGGCCGCGAAGTGCGCATCGAGGCGGAAGGTCCCGAGCCGATGCTTGATGTCGACGTCGAGCGTCACGCTAGTGTCCTGATCGCGAAATTCGTCCACATCTGTGGAACGCTCGGAACGAATTTCGCGATCTGAAGGACACTAGCAAACTAATGATACTAGTGTGATTCAGATCAAGAAGTCCGCTTCCCCACCTGGCCCAACGCGATGATGCGGACTTCTCGATCATCACACCAGCTCCAGATGGCGGTTGGCCCGGCGCGCCAGCAGCTCCGAGGCGAGCAGGGCGGCAATCGAGATGACGATCGACACACAAGTGAGGCGGAGCGCTCCGGCATCACCGCCCGGCACCTGGGTGAAGGTGTAGATGGCGGAGGGGAGCGTCTGCGTCTCCCCAGGGATGTTGGAGACAAAGGTGATGGTGGCGCCGAACTCGCCGATGGCCTTGGCGAAGCACAGGATCAGCCCGGCAATGATCCCGGGCAGGATCAGCGGCAGGGTGACCGTGATGAACACCCAGGCGCGATTGGCGCCCAGCGTGCCAGCCGCCTGCTCGAGCCTGACGTCGACCGCTTCGATGGCAAGTCGGATCGGACGCACCATCAGCGGGAAACCCATGACGCCGCAGGCGAGCGCCGCGCCGGTCCAGCGGAATGAGAAGACGATCCCGAAGTGTGCGGCGAGGAAGCTGCCGATCGGCCCGCGCTGGCCGAAAAGGATGAGCAACAGGTAGCCGGTGACGACGGGGGGCAGGATCAGCGGCAGGTGCACGAGGCCGTTGAGCAGCGACTGTCCCCAGAAGCGGCCGCGCGCCAGGATCAGTGCAATGGCGACGCCCAACGGTAGGGCGACGATCGTTGCAACGGTGGCGACCCTGAGGCTCAGGCGGACAGCCGTCCATTCCTCGGTGCTGAGGCCGAACCAGTCCATGCTCAGGGGGCCCCCGCGCGATCTCTGTTGGCGCCGATCAATGGCACGCGGGGACCCGGGTTGTCAGGAGCGTCCCGCGCTCAACGCGGTGAAGCCATGCGCCTGAAACACCGGCTTGGCCTTTGCCGAGACGAGATAGGCGAGGTAGGCCGTGGCGTCGGGGTGCGTGGCCCCCACGGTGAGCGCAACGGGATAGACGATCGGTGGATGGGTATCCTCCGGGAATATGCCGATAATGGCGACGTGCTGTTCTGCCGCGGCGTCGGTCTGATAGACGATGCCGACCGGTGCCTCTCCGCGAGAGACCAGAAGCAGGGCAGCGCGCACGTTCTCGGCCTGGGCGGTCTTCGCCGCCACGCTGTCCCACACCCCGAGCTTGACGAGCGCAGCTTTGGCGTACTTGCCGGCGGGCACGGCGTCGAGGTTGGCGACCGCCAGGCGGCCGTTGCCGATGCGGCCGGCGAGGTCGAAGCCGCGCTTCACCTCGAGCGGCCGCGCGTCGTCCTTGGGCGCGATCAGCACGAGGCGGTTGCCGAGCAGGTTGGAGCGGGTCTCAGGCTTTATGAGGCCCTTCTGAGCCAGGTAGCCCATCCAATCCAGGTCCGCCGAGATGAACACGTGTGCCGGTGCGCCCTGCTCGATCTGTTTGGCGAGCGCGGAGCTCGCCGCGTAGGAGACGACCGCCTTCTTGCCGGTCTCCTTCTGCCACTGGGCATTGACGGCATCGAGCGCATTCTTGAGGCTGGCGGCGGCGAACACGACGATATCGCTTCCCTGCGCCCGAGCCGGCAGCGGCGCGGCGCCGGCCACGAGCGAGGTCAACGCCAACGCTGAAAGCGCGCCCCACATCATGCCACGGTCCTTCCTGTTCGAGGTCAAACGCTATAGCCCATTGTATATAGCGGGGGGAGAGGCGAGCCAACCGCAATCTCCTGCGTTATGCTGCTTGGGATATGGCGCCGGCGCGGAGAATGCATATGGCAGCGGTGAGAAACCGGCAATCGTCGCCCCGCACCGGGGCAAAGCGGGGCCGCGGGTCATTGCCGGCTGCCGTGCTCTATCTGCGCGTCGACTTCGGCGAGCACGGTGCGTTGGGGCCCGGCAAGACGCGGCTGATGGAGCTGATCGCCGAGACGGGCTCGATCTCCGCAGCCGGCCGCGCCATGGGCATGTCCTATCGTCGCGCCTGGCTGCTGGTGGATGCTCTCAACGTCGCCTTCCGCGAGCCGCTGGTCGCCAAGCAGACGGGGGGCAGCGGCGGCGGCGGAGCACTCCTCACCCGGCTCGGCCGTGAGGTGGTTCAGCGCTATCGGCGTATCGAGCGACGCGCCGCTTCGGCGGGCCGCGAGGACCTCGCGGCGCTGACGGGCGCGCTGGCCATT
>VBAB01000384.1 GCA_005888525.1 Alphaproteobacteria bacterium | reverse complement strand
GCGAACATCAGGAGCGCCATGATGAGAATGACCGGGAGACCCGCCCATCCGGTGATCGCGTAGTAGAGAACGACGGCGATGGTCGCAGTGAGGGCCGCGAGCGAGGAATAGCGCGTGCCCATGGCCACCGCGATCCACACCAGGCAGAACACCAGCGCCGCCAGCCAATGCACGCCCAACAGGACGCCAATGAACGTGGCAACGCCCTTGCCGCCCTCGAAGTAGAGCCAAACGGGGAAGAGATGGCCCAGAAACGCGCCGAGGCCCGCCAGATAGGCGAGCTGGAACGCCTCGAAGGCCCCATAGCGCCGCGCAACCTGATCGACGATCAGGGCCGCTGCCGTGCCTTTCAGCATGTCGAGCAGCAGCGTGGCGGCCGCGAGCCCCTTGTTGCCGGTGCGCAGCACATTGGTGGCGCCGATGTTGCCCGATCCGATATTGCGCACGTCGCCGAGACCGGCGGCATAGGTCAGCACCAGGCCGAACGGGATGGAGCCGATGAGATAGCCGACCAGCAGCGCCAGGGATGCGTTGTTGGAAAACAATACGCCCATATCGACCTGCGCGCTTGGAAGCGGCCTACGCCCGCTCGCCGGCAGCGTATTGGTAGACGGTCTTGCCGGCAACCATTGTGGTGAGCACGCGGCCCTGCATGCGGCTCTCGTCGAAGGGCGAGTTCTTGGAGCGCGCCTTGAGCAGCGTGCGGTCCACGACCCAGGGCTGGCCGAGATCGACCAGGATGAGGTCGGCCGGCGCGCCCTTTTCCAGGCGACCGGAGGGCAGGCCCAGCAGCTTGGCTGGGTTGATGGTCATGGCGCGGAGCAGCGGGAGGAGGCCGACCTCGCCGTTGTGATAGAGGCGCAAGGAGGCGGCGAGCAGGGTCTCCAGACCGATGGCGCCGTCGGCGGCTTCGGCGAAGGGATGGCGCTTCACGTCGGCGTCCTGGGGATCATGGCTGGAGACGATCACGTCGATGTCGCCGGCGGCCAGCCCCCGCACCATGGCAGAGCGGTCCTCCTCCGAGCGCAGCGGCGGCCGCAAGCGCAGGAAGGTGCGGTAGGAGCCGATGTCGTTCTCGTTGAGGGTCAGGTGGTTGATCGATACTCCGCACGTCACCGGCAGCTTGCGCGCCTTGGCGGCGCAGATCACGGCCAGGCTCTCGGCGCAGGAGAGGTTGGAGGCGTGATAGCGCCCGCCGGTGATCTCCACGAGCCGCAAATCGCGCTCGATCACGATGGTCTCGGCCGCCTTGTCGACGCCGGGCAGCCCCAGGCGCGTCGCCACCTCGCCGGCGTTCATGACGCTGCCCTCGGTGAGCTGGGGATCCTCCGTATGGTGCACGACGAGGGTGGCGTGGTCCTTGGCGTAGAGCAGGACGTTGCGCATGACGCGCGCGTTGCCCACGCTCGACTTGCCGTTGGTGAAGGCGATGGCGCCAGCCCGCTTCAAGAGGCCGATCTCGGCCATGTCCTGGCCCTTGAGGCCCCGCGTCATGGCCGCCATCACATGCACGTTGACGATGGCATTGTCGCGGGCGCGGCGCTGGATGAAGTCGACCAGCGCCACCTGGTCGATGACGGGCTCGGTGTCGGGCATGACGACGATGGTGGTGACGCCGCCGGCCGCCGCCGCGTGGCTCGCGGTCTTCAAGGTCTCGCGGTGCTCCAGGCCCGGCTCTCCCGTGAAGACCTGCATGTCGACGAGGCCGGGGCAGAGCACGTGGCCGCCGCAATCGATGACCTTGGCGCGCTCGGGCGCATTGCGGCGCAGGTGCCCGCCCAGATCGGCGATCACGCCGTCCTTGACCAAAAGCCCGCCGGGCTCGTCCTTGCCCGAGGCCGGGTCGACGAGGCGCGCGTTGAGGAAGACTGTCGCCTCTTGTGCCGGGGAACCGTTCTTGCGCATGCCGATCGACTTCGACTTTCTGCGTGTCAGTGGTTGGGCAGCTGCCGGGCCATCGCCTCGAGCACCGCCATGCGCACGGCGACGCCCATCTCTACCTGGTCGCGGATGACGCTGCGCGAGTGGTCGGCGATGGTCGAGGCGATCTCGACGCCGCGGTTCATGGGCCCCGGATGCATGATGAGCGCGTCCGGCTTGGCGCGCGCGAGCTTTTCGTGGTCGAGCCCGAAGAAGTGGAAGTACTCGCGCGTGGAGGGCACGTAGGAGCCCTGCATGCGCTCGCGCTGCAGCCGCAGCATCATGACGATGTCGACGCCCTCCAGGCCCGCGTTCATGTCGGTGAAGACCTCGGCACCCAACCTCTCCGCCGCGGGCGGCAGCAGCGTGGAGGGCGCGATGATGCGCACGCGCGCACCCATGGTGTTCAGCACGTTGATGTTGGAGCGGGCGACGCGCGAGTGCAGGATGTCGCCGCAGATCGCCACCGTCAGCCCGGCGATGCGGCCCTTGGCGCGGCGGATGGTGAGCACGTCGAGCAGCGCCTGGGTGGGGTGCTGATTGGGCCAGCAGCTCGACGGCGCCGGCGGCGTGATGGCGCACCACCAGGATGTCGGGGCGCATGGCGTTGAGCGTCATCGCCGTATCGATGAGCGTCTCGCCTTTCTGCACCGAGGACGTGGACACGTTCATGTTCATGACGTCGGCGCCCAGCCGCTTGCCGGCCAGCTCGAAGGAGCTTTGCGTGCGGGTGGAGGCCTCGAAGAACAGGTTGATCAGCGTGCGCCCGCGCAGGACGTCGCGCTTCTTGATGATCTGGCGGTTGTTCTCGGCGGCCTTGTCGGCCAGGTCGAGCAGGGCATTGATCTCGCCCGCCGAAAGTTCCGCGCAGGTCAGGAGATGACGGCGGACGAAGGAGGCCTTGGCTATGGGATTGGTCATTAAAGCCGGTCCTATACGCCGACTCACCTGTGCCCGCAAGGGCAGTGGGGCGGCGAGACGGCTCGCGCACCGGCTTCGCTGTTGATAGGCTCGCCCGCAGCACCCAGAATCAGGCCGGGAACCTGCCCATGACCAGCCAATTCGCCACCCACGAAGTCACCAACCAGAGCCCGCCGCTGGAGGACATCAACCTCTTCACCGGCGACCGCGCGCTGCTGGAGGCGGTCAACCGCGAGGGGGCTCCGCATGCCGCCAAGCGGCTCGCGGCGTTCGGGGCCATTTGCGGCAGCGCGGAGGCCTTTCAGCGCGGGCGGATCGCCAACGAGAACCCGCCACGACTGCGGTCCTACGACAGCAAGGGGCGCCGGCTCGATACCGTCGAGTTCCACCCCGCCTACCACGAGTGCATGGACGTGAGCATGCACGAGGGCCTGCATTGCTCGGCCTGGGACCATTTGGCCAAACCGGGCGCCGAGCCGCTGCCGGGCGCCAACGTCGCGCGCTCGGCGGGCACCTACATGGCCATCCAGATGGAAGCGGGTCATCAGTGCCCCATCACCATGACCAATGCGTCGGTGCCGACGCTGCTGCTGGAGCCGGAGCTCGCCAAGTGGTGGATCCCGAAGGTCCTGTCTCGCACCTACGACAAGAGCTTCAATCCGGCGTCCGCCAAGCGCGGCGTCACCATCGGCATGGGCATGACGGAGAAGCAGGGTGGCACCGATGTGCGCACCAATTCCACCACGGCGGTGCCCGCGGGCAACGGCGGGCCGGGTGCGGAGTACCTGATCACCGGGCACAAGTGGTTCATGTCGGCGCCCATGTGCGACGCCTTCCTGGTGCTGGCGCAGGCGCCGGGCGGACTCTCCTGCTTCCTGATGCCGCGCTTCCTGCCCGACGGCAGCGTCAATGCGCTGGCCTTCCAGCGGCTCAAGGACAAGCTCGGCAACCGTTCGAATGCCTCCTCGGAGGTGGAGTTCCAGGCGGCGCATGCCTGGCTCATCGGCGAGGAGGGTCGCGGCGTTCCCACCATCATCGAGATGGTGACGTGCACGCGACTCGACTGCGCGGTCGGCTCCGCCGGGCTGATGCGCCTGGCGCTGGCCAACGCCATCCACCACTGCCGCCACCGCACCGTGTTCCAGAAGCACCTCGTCGACCAGCCGCTGATGAGCCAGGTGCTGGCCGATCTGGCCCTGGACGTGGAGGCGGCGACCGTGCTGTCGTTCCGGCTCTCGCGCAGCTTCGATAGGGCGTCGGACCCGCATGCCGCCGCCTGGCGCCGGCTGATGACCCCGGTCACCAAGTATTGGGTGTGCAAGATCGGGCCGGCGCTCGCCTACGAGGCGATGGAATGTCTCGGTGGCAACGGTTACGTCGAGGAGGGGCTGGCGGCGCGGCTCTACCGCGAGCTGCCGCTCAACGCCATCTGGGAAGGTTCCGGCAACGTCATGGCGCTCGATCTGCTGCGCGTGCTGCAGCGCGAGCCCGAGACGGTGGAGATCGTCATGGACGACCTCAGCACGGCCGTGGACGGGGATGCCCACCTCAAGGCGCACCTGGCGCGGGTGCATGCTATGCTGCATGAGCCCCGTCTGCTCGATCGACGCGGGAGGGACCTGGCCGAAGCATTGGCCATGCTGGCGGCCGGCACCATCCTGCGCGCCCACGCCCCCGCCGCGGTTGCGGATGCGTTCATCGGCACGCGGCTGTCCGGCCCCGGGCGCCAGACCTACGGCCAGGGGCTCGACTGGGCCGATACGCGCGCCATCGTCGACCGCGCCTTCCCGATGTGATGCGGAAGCCGTGCGCGGTTTGTGGACGCCTGTTGCGGTGCAGCTTATGCTTGCGCGTGGGGTGCGGGGCACGGCGCGAGCATCAGCCATTGGGACTGCGTCGATCAGGACACCTCAAATGGAAGGTGACGTCCGCTAGATAGCGGCTACGCTCCAGAGCGGTAGCGCGAGCTTCGTGGGTAGCCATTGGCCGCAGAGCCGGATCGGGAGGTGACAAATGCCGCAATCGACGAAACACCGTCTGTCCGCGAATTGCGGTTGCTGCATCGAGTCGATTTCCGGAGCTGGTGTGAGCCGCCGTCAGATGCTGGCCGGCGGTGCCGCTGCAGCGGTGGCCGCGGGCTTCGCGCCGAAGGTGTCCGCCCAGGTTATCCCGCACCGCATCGATGTGCACCATCATGTTTCGCCGCCGACCTGGCTCGATGCGGTCAAGAGCATCAAGAAAGACAATCCGCCGATGGCGAACTGGTCGGTGCAGAAGACGCTCGACGACATGGACAAGGGCGGTGTCGCGACGGCGATCACGTCGCCGACGACGCCGCAGGTCATCGGCCTCGACAAGGCGGTGGCCGCCCGCGTCGCGCGCGAGTCGAACGAATTCGCCAAGAAGCTCGAGAGCGATCACAAGGGTCGCTTCGGCACGTTCGCCATGTTGCCTTTCCCGCACGTGGACGAGTGCCTCGAGGAAATCGCCTACGCCTTCGACGCGCTGAAGGTCGACGGCATCGGCTGCATGACGAGCTACGGCGACAAGTGGCTGGGCTATGCCGAGTTCGAGCCGGTGTGGGAGGAGCTCAGCCGCCGCAAGGCCATCGTCTATACGCATCCCACCGCTGCCAATTGCTGCGTCAATCTGGTGCGCGGCATCGACGACGCCTATCTCGAGTTCGGCACCGACACGACCCGCTCCATCTTCAGCTTGATCTTCAGCGGAAGCTCGCAGAAGCACAAAGACATCAACTGGATCTGGTCGCATGGGGGCGGCGCGCTCACCGCCTTTGCCGAGCGCTTCCTGGTGCAGGCGATCAGCCGGCCCCCTTATGCCGGCAAGGTGACCCGCGCTGCCGTTGAAGGCGAGCTCAAGCGCTTCTATTACGACACGGCTCAGGTCGCCAACAACGTCACGCTGGCGGCAATGGCGCAGCTCATGCCGATATCGCAGATCGTGTACGGCACCGATTTTCCCTATCGCAGCGCGGCCGACCACTACAAGGGCGTGAGCGAGTTCTTCAAGGGCAACGACCTCAAGGCCGTCGACCGGGAGAACGCGCTCCGGCTGATCCCCCGGCTGAAATCCGCCTGATCGCCCGCGGGCCAAAGCCTACCCTAGCCCTGCGCTTGTCGAAGGGCGGGCTCCCAGCGTGCATCGACAAGCTCAGCACGGGGTTGAGGGCTAGGCGAGCGAAGACTTAGAAGAATTGAAGAGCCGGCCGGGAGGATAAGGGGTAGGCTGTTTTCCCTCGATGCACCGATCCGCTCTCCGTCGTCAGCGGATCACAAAAGACAGTGCGCGAGCGGCAACAGCTTTGGGAGGAAATGCCATGAAACGAGCGAACATCTCGCGTCGTCGCTTTGTGTCCACTACGGCCGCTGCGTCCGCGGCCGTCATCGCTGCTCCGTTCGTGCGCACCGCACACGCCGCCGGCAAGCTGTCGATCGGCTTGTGGGACCATTGGGTGCCGAGCGCCAATGCCGCGTCCAAGGCTCTCATCGAAGAGTGGGCGGCCAAGGAGAAGGTCGACGTCCAGATCGACTACATCACCTCGCAGGGAGAGAAGCTGCTGATGACCGCGGCCATGGAGTCGCAGTCGAAATCGGGACACGACATTTTGACGCTGCGCACGTGGTGGGCACACGAGTACGCAAAGAACCTCGCGCCGGTCGATGACATCGTGGAGCCGCTGATCAAGCAGAACGGCGCCGTCAACGAGACGGTCAAGTATCTGGGTTATGCGGATGGACATTGGCTTGCCGTGCCTGCGACCCCCGGTTCCAATATCAAGGGACCGTGCTCGCGCATCGATTTGATGAAACAGCACGCCGGCATCGACGTGCAGGCCCTGTATCCGGCCGGGCAACCGCCCAAGGCGGAGAACTGGACGCTCGACACCTTCCTCAAGGCGGCTGAGGCGTGCCACAAGGCCGGGTTCCCGTTCGGCATCGGGCTGGGCACGACAACCGACTCGGTCGACACGATCGGTGCCATCTTCCAGTCGTTCGGCGCGACGCTCGTCGATGCCAACGAAAAGATCACGGTCAAGAGCGACGCCGTGCGGGAGGCACTCGATTACTACACGAGGCTTGCCAGGTTCTTCCCGCCCGATGCCCCGGCGTGGGACGACGCCACCAACAACAAGTGGCTGGTATCCGGCAAAGGTGCACTGATCATGAACCCGCCGAGCGCCTGGGCCGTCGCCAAGCGGGATGCGCCCCAAGTCGCAGAGCAATTGTGGACGCACGGCATGCCGTCAGGCCCGAAGGGGCGCTTTGCGCCCTTCGCATCGTACTTCTGGGGCATCTGGAGCTTCGGCAAGAACAAATCCGCGGCCAAGAGCCTGCTGGTTTATCTTTCGCAGCCGGAGGCCATCGAAAAGCTGGTGGTGGGCAGCCAGGGCTTCGACCTGCCGCCCTTCGCCAACAAGGGCTTCGACCTGCCGCCCTTCGCCAACATGACGACGCTGAAGGTCTGGGCGGACGAAGGGCCGCCGAGGGGCACGCTCTACCACTACCCCAATCCCTACAACCACCAGATCCTGTCGATCGCGGCGGCACCCTCACCGCCCAAGATCGCGCAGCAAATCTATGCCCAAGGGCTCATGACCAAGATGACGGTTCGTCACATGCAGGGCGAGCCGATGGAAAAGACGCTGGCGTGGGCGGAGACACAGCTCGAAGGCTTCATGCGCAGCTAGACCCGGGCGACGCCACGCATACGCCCGCGAAGCATTGGCTTCGCGGCGCGGTATCCTCAGTCCTCGGCCGGAGGGCGGCTCAGTGCTGGGCGGCGGCCTGCCGGCTCATGGCGCGCACGATCTCGCCCAGCGCCTCGATGAAACCGCCGCGCTGGCCGGTCGCGAGCACGGACAGCAGACGCTGGTCGACCCGCGCAGCTGCCGGCTTGATGGCGGAGAGGGCAGCCTGCCCTTTGGGCGTCAGCCGTACGGCATACATGCGGGCGTCACGGCGCGTGCGCTTTCTCTGCAGCAGACCTTTCTTGACCAGCCGTCGGACGATGTCGGCCAGCGTGGAGCGATCGACCCCGGTCTGCTCCACGAGGCCCGTCTGGCTGATGTCCGGATTCTGGGCAACGCTGGCGAGGATCGCGTATTGGCGCGGCGTGAGGTCCGCCTTGCCGGTTTCATTCGTGAACAGTACCTCGGCACACTGACCGGCGCGGTGCAGGAGGTGGAGGGCCGAAATTTCGAGTGCGCTCGAGCGATGGTTGTTCTTCATGGAAAGCTCCGCCGTATATGAGGACAAGAAACGACAACGGTCCTCGTGATGAAGATCCGTCTCTTTGCCCTACTTAATGCGTGATATGCATTTCAGCTAGTCCGGTCATGCATCGCTCACACGATTGTCAGCGGCGATGTCGGCAGTGATATTATCAGCGGACCTACCATCGACTTTTGGTCGCCAGCCGTGGGGCGTGCTGTTCCCGTCGGCCTGGAGGGCGCCGGCTAGGGCTTGCCGGTGCCGGCTATCAGGCGCAGGGAGCGGGAGAAGAAGTCGCGACGCGCCAGGATGAGGATCACCCAGGTCGTCGCCAGCATGAAGAGCAGCGGGTGGAAGAACCATGCCATGGCGGCGATGGCATGGTAAAAAGAGCGTATCCCGCTATTGGAATGCTCGCCCGCCAGCCCGATCAGCCGTGCCGTGCGCTCGGCGTGGTTGGCGCATTCCTCGCCGTGTGCCGGATCGGCGGCGGGCATGGCCCCGATCATGATCGATCCGTAATGCGACAGGCGGAAGGCCCACGCGAACTTGAAGAAGGCGTAGACGAGGATGGCCAGGATCAGCAGCTGCTTCGTCTCCCAGATGAAGGGGGTCGCCGGCGCCACGTAGGGAAGGCGCCCGAGCATGGCCTGCACCTTCTCGCCCGAGCCCATGGTTGCGGCTAATCCGCCCACGGCGATGGCGCTGGTGGACGCGAAGAAGGCGTTGCCCTGGCCGAGGCTGCCGAGCAGGATGGCATCGAGCATGCGGTTGTCCCGCTTGGCCATGTTGAGCATCCAGCGCACGCGCTGCGCCTGCACGGCTCCGATCAAGCTGCGCGACTCGAGCCAGCGCGCGCCGGCGACCAGCCGATAGATGCCGATCGCCAGCAGGAAGTAGGCGAGCGCCGCCAGGTCGAGCGGCGTGGCAAACGCGTCGATGCTCATTGCGGATCCCTCCCCCCTTTGCTCCGCGTCTCAACCCCGAACGATCAGCTCGAGGCGGTCGAGCGTGCTCTGCAGGATCAGGGTCGCGGCCACCTTGTCGATCACCTGGGAGCGGCGGCGGCGCGAGACGTCGGCCTCCAGCAGCGAGCGCTCGGCGGCCGCCGTCGTCAGCCGCTCGTCCCAGAGCAGGATGGGCAGCGGCGTGAGCCGCCCGAGGTTGCGCGCGAAGGCGCGCGTGGCCTGGGCGCGCGGTCCCTCCGAGCCGTCGAGGCTGATGGGCAGTCCGATGACGAAGCCGCCGACGCCGTGCTCCTGCGCGAGCTCCAGGAGGCGCCGGGCATCGGCAGAGAACTTGCCGCGCGCCAGCGTGGTGAGCCCCGAGGCGATGGTGCGGGTCACGTCGGAGAGGGCGAGGCCGACCGTCTTGGTGCCGACGTCGAGCCCCAGCAGGCGCGCGCCGGCGGGCAATGCTCGGGCGAATTCTTCCGCCGCGAGGACCTTGCCTCTGCTCTGGATGGTGGCCGGCCCGCGGCTCATTGTCCAATCATGATCCTTGTTGTGGCGATGCCGCGCCTTATACTCCGCCGCTGCGCGCGCGCGAGGGCCAAACGACGGCCGATTGATGAAAGAGGGCGCCAAGGAGGCGCAATCCGGGCATGAAGATCACGTGGTATGGGCATTCCTGCTTCCGTCTGGAGACCGGAAACAGCGTCATCCTCATCGACCCCTTCCTCAAGGGCAATCCTACGTTCGAGAAGTCGGGCATCGCCTGGGACGAAGCCACCGCGGGCGTGACGCATGTCGCGCTCACGCACGGGCATTCCGATCACGTCGGCGACGCAGTCGAGGTCTGCAAGAAGCGCAGCGCGCCCGTGTTTGCCAACTTCGAGCTCGCCATGTACGTGAAATCAATGGGTGCTGAGAAGCTCGAGCCGATGAACACCGGCGGCACGGTCGCCACCGCCGATTTCGAGCTGACGCTCGTCAATGCGCTGCACTCCTCCTCGCTGGACGTCTACCTGGGCAATCCCAACGGCATCATCGTCCGCCCCAAGGAGGGCAAGACGCTCTATCACATGGGCGACACCGATATGTTCGGCGGCATGGCGCTCATCGCCGAGTTCCACAAGCCCGACATCGGCATCGTCCCGATCGGCGACCGCTTCACCATGGGGGCCAGGTCGGCCGCGTTCACCTGCAAGAAGTTCTTCGCCTTCGAGATGATCCTGCCCTGCCACTATGGGACCTTTCCGGGCATGCTGGATCCCGACGCCGACAAGTTCGTTGCCGAGATGAAGGACCACAACGTGGTGGTGCCGAAGGTGGGCCAGACGCTCACGGTGTGAGCCAGCGCCGGCACCCGCGCTTGCAGCGTGCGCCCGTCGCGTGAGGAGTTTTCGCAGGATGCCCGACATGAACACGGCAAAGGAGGGTGGGACGATGTCCGCGCCCGGTGCGAGCGCGTTGCCCGCTGTGCGCAGGCGGCCGGGCCTTGCGGTGTTGTCGCACCCGGGGTTCGTGCTCTGGTCCTACACGACGACGACATTCCTCTCGGCACTGCTGCTGTTCTCCGTGCAGCCGATGTTCGCCAAGATGGTGCTGCCGGTGCTCGGCGGCTCGCCCTCGGTGTGGGCCGTCGCCATCTTCTTCTTCCAGGCCGCGCTGCTGGTGGGCTACTGCTATGCGCACTTCCTGATCGCGCACGCGTCCACGCCGGCGACGGGGGTAATCCATCTGTGCGTCTGCCTGCTGGCG
>VBAB01000383.1 GCA_005888525.1 Alphaproteobacteria bacterium | reverse complement strand
GCTGCGCCGCCTTCCGGGCTTGACGCTGGACGACGCCGAGCGCCCGGACTGGCGCCCGACCTTCGTACTGCGCGGCCTCGAGCGGCTACCGGCGCGGTGGTGAGACAACCCACCCGTCATCCCGGAAGCCGAAGCGCAGCGGAGGCTATCCGGGATCTGGCGGCGCGGGCCGTTGCGAGCGGCAAGGTCCCGGATATTCGCTGGCGCGAATTCCGGGATGACGGTTAGAGGAAGGTATCACCCCAGCCGATAGAACCGCTTCGCCGTGTCGCGGAACAGCGCCGCCTTGTCATCGGCCGAGGCGCCGGAGGCGAGGCGCTTGAAGGCGTTCCAGTAGATGGCGTAGGAGCCCGAGATCTCATCGACGGGGAAGTTGCTCTCGAACATGCAGCGGGCCGGTCCGTATGCCTCGAGGCAGGTCTCGACGTAGGGCCGCCAGGCATCGGCCAGGTCCTTGGAGGAGGGCGGGCGCTCGCGGTGGTGGAACTTGAAGCCGTTGACGCGCATGCCGATGCCGCCGAGCTTGATGGTGACGTTGGGGCAGCCGGCCAGCTCGACGATGTCGCGTTTCCAGCCGACGAAAATCTCGTCGCGCTTGCCTTCATACCAGCCGAGGCCGAGTGGGCCGCCCACGTGATCGAGCACGATCGGCTGCGCGGGAAAGGCGCGGGCGAGTGCGGTCAGGTCCGGGATCTGGGGATGGTAGAGCCAGGCATCGAAGGTGAGCCCCAGCCGGCCGAGCGCGGCGAAACCCTCGCGGAACTTGGCGTGGTCGCGGTAGAGATGCGGCGGCGCATTGGTGTGGCTGTTGTGGATCTCGTCGGCCTTGTCCTCCCACGCCGCGGCATAGCGGATGCCCTTGAAGCGCGGACCGGCCGCCGCCGTGTGGGCGCGGAGTGCGTCCTCCGCAGCGCCGCCGACGGTCAGATCCACCAGCCCGACGATGCCCGCGGCGACCCGCGTCGGGCCATAGGCGCCGCTGGCCGACATGGCGGCGATGCCGTTGACGAACTCGGTCTCGCCCAGCGTGCGCAGCGCGGGCGGACCGTCGGCGCGGTAGCAGGCCGTGCACTCGATGAAGACCGTGCTCTCGATTTTGTGGCCGCTGCCGGTGTCGGCCAGCAGGTCGGGAAGCAGGTAGCGGTGGTTGGGGAAGTCCCACAGGTGATGGTGCGGATCGACGATCGCCAGATCAGGCTCGAGGATCTCCTCGGTCGTCTTGGCCAGCCAATCGGGGCGAATGCCCGACATGCGGGTCGCCACCGTGCTGTGCGGTTTGGATGCGGACATGTCACCTCCCTGTCGGAGCGGCGGCGCTGTTTCAGAGTTGGATCGAGAGTACAGGGCAGGAGCCGGCTTGCAAGAGTTTCAACGCCGTGCGGATGAGCTTGCCTGCCCTCGGACTTTGCTCCGAGGGTCGACCACGGCAATGCCGGTGCGCCGGCTCAGCCGGTCAGTGCGTGAGACCTCGGAGCAGGCTCGGCAGATCGGGCGCGCACCACACGCCCTTCCAGGCGGCGCATGCGACCTCGCGGGAGCCGCCGAAGATCATGTCGAGCGCCACCCACACGATGATCAGGAGGCCGATCCACGTGATCCAGGGATAGCGCCCTAGCATGTTGGCGATGTAATTCGCCGCGATCGCCATCAGCACGATGGCCACGACAAGGCCGATCACCAGGACCCAGACGGAACCCTTGGCGGCCCCGGCAACGGCCAGCACGTTGTCGAGCGACATCGACAGGTCGGCAAGGACGATCTGGGTCACCGCGGCGCGAAAGCTCATGGGCGCGACCGCCAGCCCCTCGCTCGTCGTGTCGGCGTGCGCTGCGTGGGTCCTGCGGAGCTCGCGGTACATCTTCCAGCACACCCACAGGAGCAGGATGCCGCCGGCGAGCGTGAGACCGACGATGGCGAGGAGCTGAACCGTGACGGCGGCGAAGGCGATGCGCAGGGCGACGGCGCCGGCCATGCCCCAGAAGATCACGCGCGCGCGGCTCTCCGGCGCCACGCGCGAGGCGGCAAGCCCGACGATGATGGCGTTGTCGCCGGCCAGCACCACGTCGATAATGATGACGTTGACGAGCCCGACGAGGTTCAACTGCAGCCAGTCGATCATGGTGTCATCCCGGGGCTTGCTTGCACCGGCGAAGGCCGGTGTCCCCGGGATCCATAGCACCTAGGGCGTTGAGGGAAATATCGCGCTATGCGGCGACCGCGACGTGCCTGCCGATCAATGAATCCCGGGCATAAAGCCCGGGATGACACGGTGGGGGCGCTCGCAGACGTCAGCGCTTGGAGAACTGGAAGCTGCGGCGGGCTTTCATCTTGCCGTACTTCTTGCGCTCGACGACGCGGCTGTCGCGTGTCAGGAAGCCGCCCTTCTTGAGCGTGGGCCGCAGGTCGGGCTCGTAATAGGTGAGTGCCTTGGAGATGCCGTGGCGCACGGCTCCGGCCTGACCCGACAGGCCGCCGCCCGAGACGGTCGCCGTGACGTCGAACTGGCTCAGGCGGTTCACGGCCTGCAAGGGCTGCTTCAACAGCATCTGCAGCACGGGACGGGCGAAGTAGGCCGCAAAATCCTTGGTGTTGACGCTGATCTTGCCGGCGCCGGGCTTGATCCAGACGCGCGCCACCGCATTCTTGCGCTTGCCGGTGGCGTAGGCGCGGCCCTGCGCATCGATCTTCTGCGTATAGACGGGGGCGGTGGGCGTTGCCGGCTCACTGCCCTTGAGCACGGCCAGGTCTTCGAACGTCTTGGTCTCGGCCATCGAGGTCATACCCTCACATTCTTGCGGTTGAGCGCCTTGACATCGAGGGGCTCGGGCTTCTGTGCCTCGTGCGGGTGCGTGTCGGCGGCGTAGACCTTCAGGTTGCGCATGAGCTTGCGTTGCAGCGGTCCGCGGCTGAGCATGCGCTCCACCGCCTTCTCCACGATGCGCTGCGGGAACTTGCCCTCGAGGATTCGCCGTGGCGTCGTTTGCTTGATGCCCCCGGGATAGCCGGTGTGCCACTGATAGAGCTTGTCGTCGGTCTTGCGGCCGGTGAAGACGGCCTTGTGGGCATTGATCACGATTACGTTATCGCCCCCGTCGACGTGCGGCGTGTAGGCGGGCTTGTGCTTGCCCTTGAGCCGGGTGGCAATGAGCACGGCCAGACGACCCACGACGAGGCCCTCGGCGTCGATCAGCACCCATTTCTTCTCGATCTCGCCGGGCTTGGCGACGTAGGTTTTCATCCGTAGCGCCCTCAGGTGTGGCATGCGACGGCACGCTTCTAGTGCAGCCCCTGCGCCCGTGTCAATCGATTGGGCATAGGTTCGCAGAAAAAAACGATGTTAGATCAGCTGGATACGTTGGCGGTATTCTAATACCTCTTTGGGGACCTATCGGTCGCGCGTCGGCAGCGCATAGGTGGCGATGGCATGGGCGACCATGTCACGCATGCCGTCCGAATAGATCTGGGCTTCGCCCACTGCCAGCCGGCGGCCGAGGCGGATGAGGCGTACTGTTGCCACCAGATCGCGCGGCTCGGGCTTGGTTAAGAAGTTGATATTCAAGTTGGTAGTGACGGCGTCGAGGCCAACCTCGCCCAACGCCGCTATGATCGCCACGTAGACGGCGAAATCGGCGAGCGTGAACATGGCCGCGCCGGAAACGGTCCCGCCCGGCCGGGTGTGGCGCTCGTGATGCTTGAGGCGCACGCGGGCGTTGTGCTGGCCCGCCTCCTCGATGAGGAGAGTGCGGCCGCCGGAATGGATTTGCGGGAAACGGGCATCGATGAGCGCCTCGATACGCTCCGCATCGAGGCGATTGGTCACGGGAGCATCAGTTGACATGGCCGCGCGTCCAACTTTTGTCATTTGGCATGATTACGAGACCTTCCTATCTTTCTCGCCTGTGTCGCAAGGCCGCCCTATCCTGCTCCCCAATGTCGCAAGACCGCAACCAAGGATGATCCCCCATGCAGCCAACGCTCCGACTGATGATTGCGGCCATCGTGGCCGTTGCGCTCACGCACCTTATCGGCGTGGCGGCGGCCCAGAACGCGGTCAAGCAGATCAAGCTCACCGACCAGCAGATCGAGGGGTTCATCAACGCGCAGAAGGACATGTCCGCGGTTGCCGAGAAGATGCAGAGCAACTCCGACAAGCCCGACCCCAAGGTGCAGGCCGAGCTCGAGAGCATCGCCAAGAAGCACGGCTTCGCCAGCTTCCAGGAGTATGACGACGTCGCGGCCAACATCTCCATGGTGATGGCCGGCATCGATCCGCAGAGCAAGGCGTTCACCGAGCCGAAGGTCGCCATCCAGAAGGAGATCGAGGAGGTCCAAGGCGACAAGTCGATCCCCGAGAAAGAGAAGAAGCAGATGCTCGACGAGCTGAACGAGGCCCTGAAGTCGGCGCAGCCGATCGCCAACCCCGGCA
>VBAB01000382.1 GCA_005888525.1 Alphaproteobacteria bacterium | reverse complement strand
GCCCGGTGATGTAGTCCTGCGTGCGCTGGTCGTTGGGCGAGGTGAAGATCATCTGGGTCGGGCCGAACTCGACGAGCGATCCCAGATACATGAAGGCCGTGAAGTCGGAGACGCGCGCGGCCTGCTGCATGTTGTGCGTTACGATGACGATCGTGTAGTCCTTCTTCAGCTCGTCGATCAGCTCCTCAATCTTGGCGGTGGAAATCGGATCGAGGGCGGAGCACGGCTCGTCGAGCAGGATAACCTCCGGTTTCACCGCTACGGTGCGGGCGATGCACAGCCTCTGCTGCTGGCCGCCCGACAGGCTCAAACCATTGGAGGCGAGCTTGTCCTTGACCTCCTCCCACAAGGCGGCACGGCGCAGCGCGGATTCGACACGCCCGCCGAGCTCGGCCCGCGGCAGGCGTTCGTAAAGGCGGATGCCGAAGGCGATGTTCTCGTAGATCGACATCGGGAACGGGGTCGGCTTCTGGAACACCATGCCGATGCGCGAGCGCAGCAGGTTCAGGTCCTGCTTGGGGGCCAGGATGTCCTCGCCGTCGAAGGACACCACGCCGGTGGCGCGCTGGTTGGGGTAGAGGTCGTACATGCGGTTGAGGACACGCAGCAACGTCGACTTCCCGCAGCCGGACGGGCCGATGAAGGCGGTGGCCTTGTTGGCATAGAGCGGCAGGCTGATTCCCTTCAGGGCTTTGCTCTCGCCGTAGTAGAAATCCAGATTGCGGATCGACACCTTCACTGCCAGCCCCGCGGCATCGACCGCAGCGTGCGTGGCGATCGGGACGGAGACGGACGGAGGAACAACAGCGGGAGCATTCACGGCTGCGATACTCATGTTGTCTTTCTCGGTGCGGTGAGCGCCCGGGCGATGATGCTCAGCGCGAGCACGGTAACGGTGATGATCAGCGCGCCTGTCCACGCCAGCTTCTGCCAATCGGCGTAGGGGGAGAGAGCGAACTGGAAGATGACGGCCGGGAGGCTGGCCATCGGCGCGTTCAGGTTGGTGCTCCAGAACTGGTTGTTGAGGGCGGTGAACAGGAGCGGTGCGGTCTCGCCGCTGATGCGGGCGATTGCCAGCAGGATGCCGGTGACGATACCTGCGCGCGCGGCGCGGTAGGCGATCCGGCGCACGATGTAGGCCCGCGGCAGGCCGAGCGCAGCGGCCGCCTCGCGCAGCGCGTTCGGCACCAGCAGCAGCATGTCCTCGGTGGTGCGCACCACGACCGGGATCACGATCACCGCCAGTGCGACGGCGCCGGCCCATCCGGAGAAATGGCCCATCGGCGCGACCATGACCTCGTAGACGAACAAGCCGACCACGATCGAGGGTGCGCTGAGCAAGATGTCATTGATGAAGCGCACGACGCTGGTCAGGCGGTCGTGACGGCCGTATTCGGCCATGTAGGTGCCGGCCAGGACACCGATCGGCGTGCCGATCGCCACCGCCAGCGCAGTCAGCATCAAGCTGCCGATGATGGGATTGAGTAGGCCACCGGCGGCGCCTGGCGGCGGCGTCATCTCAGTGAACACCTGGAGCGAGAGGCCGCTGAAGCCCTCCCAGACCAGAACTCCCAGAATGAGCACCAGCCAGCCCAGGCCGAACAGTGTCGCGGCGCAGGCCAAGCCCATCATGAGATTGTTGCGGCGCCGGCGTCCGGCATAGAGCTTGTTGGTGCGGGCTGCGATGGCCATGACCTTACCCGATCCGGCGCTCGATGCGCATCAGCATGTAGCGCGCGATCGCCAGCACGACAAAGGTGATGAAGAACAAGATGAGCCCGAGCGCGATCAGCGAGGAGGTGTAGAGATCGCCGACGGCTTCCGTGAACTCGTTGGCGATCGAGGCCGAGATCGTGGTGCCCGGATGCAGGATCGAGGCGGAGATCTTGTGCGCGTTGCCGATGACGAAGGTGACCGCCATGGTCTCGCCGAGCGCGCGGCCCAGCCCGAGCATCACGCCGCCGATCACGCCCACTCGCGTATAGGGCAGCACGACGGAGCGGAATACCTCCCAGGTGGTGCAGCCGACGCCGTAGGCGGCCTCCTTGAGCACCGGTGGGACGGCGTCGAACACGTCGCGCGAGATCGAGGTGATGAACGGCAGCACCATGATGGCCAGGATCAGGCTGGCGGTCAGGATGCCGATGCCGTAGGGCGGGCCAGCGAATATCGAGGACAGGATAGGGATGTTGCCGAACAGCCCGATCAGGAGCGGCTGCAGCGTCTGCTGCAGGAATGGAGCAAACACGAACAGGCCCCAGATGCCGTAGATGATGCTGGGGATGCCAGCGAGCAGCTCGATGGCGATGCCGATCGGTCGCCGCAGCCACATCGGGCAGAGCTCGGTCAGGAAGAAGGCCACCATCAGGCCGACCGGAACCGCGATCAGCATGGCGATGAGCGAGGTGACCAGGGTGCCGTAGACCGGGGCCAGCGCGCCGAACTTCTCGGTCACCGGGTTCCACACCTCGGCGGTGAGGAAATCGAGGCCGTAGGCACGAAAGGCCGGCAGCGAGCCGGAGACCAGCGCGACGATCACGCCGCCGAGCAGCATCAGGACGATGATGGCGGCCGTGCGCGTGATGATGCGGAAGAGCGCGTCGCCAAGACGCAACCGCCGCAGAACCTTGGCGCGGGAGGGTGCTTCGGCCACCTCGGTCGCGGTGCCTTGCAGTACGATGTCGGTCACCAATTGCCTCCTGGTGGACGGCATCGACCGTGCTCCTCGATCTCGAGGCGAAACCACCTGACGCGGTGGGTTCGCAGGAGCGCCGACTTAAGCGGTCAACTGGCCGCGGCACAAGCCGTCTTCGCGCGTGCTGGATACCAGGAAGGAAAGGCGCCCATCGGGCGCCCTGCCTGGATTTTTCGGTGCGCGGCTCAGTTGGTGAAGAGGGACTTGCCGCCCGCGTCCTTGATCTCCGCCGACCAAGTCGCCTCGATGTCCTTGACCACCTTCTCGGGCATGGGGACATAGTCGAGATCCTCGGCCATCTTGCCGCCCCTGGCAAACGACCAGGCGAAGAACTTGAGGGCCTCGGCCGTGGCTGCGGTGTCCTGCGGCTGCTTGTAGACGAGAATCCAGGTGGCAGCCGTCATCGGCCACGACTTCTCTCCCGGCTGGTTGGCAAGGACCACGCCGTAGCCCGGCTGCGATTTCCAATCGGCGTTGGCAGCCGCGGCCTGGAACGCCTCCGAGGTCGGCAGAACCTCCTTGCCGTCCTTGTTGACCATCTTGGTGTAGGTCAGCTTGTTCTGCTTGGCGTAGGCGTATTCGACGTAGCCGATCGAGCCCTTGGTCTGGGCCACGTTGTTGGCGACGCCCTCGTTGCCTTTGGCGCCGATGCCGGCCGGCCATTGCAAAGCGGTGCTGACACCGACCTTCGACTTCCAGTCCGTACTGATCTCGGCCAGGTAATAGGCGAAGTTATAGGTGGTGCCCGATCCGTCGGAGCGATGCACGATGGCAATCGCTTGGCTCGGCAGCTTGACCTTCGGGTTGAGCTTTTGGATCGCGGCGTCGTCCCACTTGGTGATCTCGGCGAGGAAGATCTTGGCAAGCGTGGGGCCGTCGATCACCAGCTCTCCAGGCTTCACACCGTCGAGATTGACCACCGGCACGATGCCACCCATGACCGCCGGGAATTGGGAGAGCCCGCTCTCGCCGAGGTCCTTACCGGTCAGCGGCGCGTCGGTGGCGCCGAAGGTGACGGTCTTGGCCTTGATCTGCTTGATGCCGCCGCCGGAGCCAATTGACTGATAGTTCATGCCGACGCCGGTTTCCTTCTTGTAGGCGTCGGCCCATTTGGCGTAGATCGGATAGGGGAACGTCGCGCCGGCGCCCGAAATGTCGGCAGCGCCTGCGCTAGTTGAACCGATAGCGAGCACGGACGCCACAGTGGCCGCGCCCAACAGACCCGAAATCTTGTTCCGCATTTAGCACCTCACTTTGCGTTGGGACCCGCGCTGCCCAGGCATCATGCCACGGCCGACGGTTCAATCGCCGGCTTGGTTAAGCGCACTTATGCAAAAGCTGTGTGACACGCCCGTGTAACGCCCGTGTGACATCGCAGCCGCCGGGTCGAAGACCCTGTTTACTTTGCGCAAAACAATCGGCCCGTGAGGCTCTGCTCAAGCGGCTCGCCCGCCCACGGGCTCGACATCCCACGACCAGTTCACTGGCAACGGACGTGCCGTGGCGTCGGTCGCCGCGGCTGCGTAGCTCTTGGCGCCGTGACAGCTGCGTCTCTAGCTCACAGGTTCATGAGAACCAAAAGCTTGGTGTCCGCCGCTGTGGGCAGTCTCGAGGGCGTGTGCATTGTCCACCGGCGTTGCAACATGGATCGTGGTCCCGCGACGCCCTGAGCATCCTGAATTCGCCCCCCAAACTGACGCGTGCGGGCTCGCATTCCGCTGCAGCGCGTCGGGGACCTAAGTTTGATGTCGAGGGCGCAGCGATCGGCATACCCGTCGTATCGTCGAATTGCGTGAGGTCGTCTACGATGGTCGGTGGTCTTTCGGTCGTTGGTGTTTGGTTGGCCGTCGCATTTCGCGCGCCGTCATCATCGGCGTCTCCCCGAGCCCATGGTGATTGGGTGGAGTTCCAGGCCGGGAACGTGAGAGGTGATCGGGCGTTGGTCGGACAACCTTCATGGAGGATGTCATGGACAAGCAAGACAGGTACGTCGATGCTTATGTAATTCCCGTGCCAAAGTCCAAGGTCGATGCCTACAAGAGCTTCTCGAGAAAGATCGGCGACTTCGTCAAGAAGCATGGAGCGCTCGAGTATGTCGACTGCATTGCCGACGACGTGAAGCCTGGCAAGCAGACATCGTTTCCGCAGGCGGTGCAGCTCGGCA
>VBAB01000381.1 GCA_005888525.1 Alphaproteobacteria bacterium | reverse complement strand
CGCGAAACCATTACCTGGCGGACCGTCGGCACCATCGCTCTGATCGTGCCCGGCGTGATCGTGGTCGCACTGAGCGGCACGCGGTAAAAGCGGCCAAGGCGGAGCGTCGGAAGGTATCTTGTTGCCAACCTTCGGGTGCTTGCTCACCATGACAGCCCAACCAGCCTAGAGGAGCGTTTGCCCATGAACCTTCCGCCCGACAAGCAGCGCGAAATGTTGCGCCAGATGCTCACCATCCGCTGCTTCGAGGAGCGGGCCTCGGCCGACTACCACGCCGGCAAGATTTACGGCGTCGTTCACTGCTACATCGGCGAGGAGGCGGTAGGTGTCTGCTCGGCTCTCGAACAGGGCGACCAGATCATCTCGACGCATCGGGGCCACGGCCACTGCATCGCCAAGGGTGCCGACCTCAAGCGCATGATGGCCGAGCTTTACGGGCGGCAGACCGGCTATTGCAAGGGCAAGGGCGGCTCCATGCACATCGCCGATTTCGGCATCGGTATGCTCGGCGCAAATGGGATAGTCGCCGGAGGCATCTCGATTGTCACCGGCGCGGGGCTCGCGGCGCAGATGGACGGGAAAGGCCGCGTGGCAGTATCCTTCTTTGGCGACGGCGCCTCCAATGCGGGGCCATTCCATGAGTGCCTCAACATCGCGGCGACCTGGAAGCTGCCGATGCTCTACATCTGCGAGAACAACATGTATGCGGCGCAGACGTCGGCGGCAGAGACGCACGCCATGCCGGACGTGGCCGGCCGCGCCGCCGGCTACGGCATCCCGGGCGTCGTCGTCGACGGCAACGACATCTTCGCCATCCATCAAGCGGCCGCCCGCGCCATCGCCCGCGCCAGGGCCGGCGAGGGGCCGACCCTGATCGAGTGCAAAACCTTCCGCTGGCGCGCGCACACGGAGCGCATCGGCCAGCCCGATTTCCGCACCGAGGAGGAGATCGAGACCTGGAAGCGAAGGGACCCGATCGCCCGATTGCGCGGTCAGCTCGAGGCGCAGGGGGCCCTGACTGACGCCGACTGGCAAGCGATGAACAAGGAGGTAAGCGCCACGATCGGAGACGCCGTCGCATTCGCCGAAGCAAGCCCGTTCCCGGCGCCCGAGCAAGCGCTCGAGGACATGTACGCGGCCTGAGGGAGGATGCCATGCGAGAGCTGACCTATGCCCAGGCGGGCGTCGAGGCCGTCGCCGAGGAAATGCGCAATGACCAGCGCATCTTCTACATGTCGACCGATCCCGCAGTGTCGCTCATGAAGGAGTTCGGCAACAAGCGGGTCAGGGCTACCCCGATCGCCGAAGGCGCGTTGACCGGCATCGCAATCGGCGCAGCCGGCTCGGGCTATCGGCCGATCATGGACTGGCGGCAGGTGACGTTCTCCTTCGTCGCCATGGACCAGATCGTCAACCAGGCGGCCAAGATCCACTACATGTTCGGCGGCCAGCGGACTTTCCCGGTCCTCTACCGCGCCAACGTCGGCGGCGGCACGCGACTCGCGGCGCAGCACTGCCAATGCCCCTACTCCATGTTCATGAACCTGTCGGGGCTGAAGATGTTCCTGCCCTCGACGCCCGGTGATTTGAAAGGGCTGCTCAAGACGGCGATCCGTGACAACAATCCCGTCATCTCCTTCGAGTCGAACCGGCTGCTGACGACCAAGGGCCCGGTGCCCGACGGCGACTACGCGATCCCGCTCGGCGTCGCCGACATCAAGCGCACGGGCAGCGATGTGACGGTCGTCGCTGTCGCCTGGCTCGTGCACGAGGCGTTGGCCGCGGCCGAGGAGCTCGCCAAGGACGGGATCTCGGTCGAGGTCGTCGATCCACGTACGCTCGTGCCGTTGGACCACGCAGCGATCCGCGCGTCGGTGCAGAAGACGGGCCGGCTGGTCGTGGCGGACGAGGCGGGGCCGACGGCCGGCTTCTCAGCCGAGGTGGCGGCGGTCGTCACCGAGGACCCGGCGACATTCGCCCGATTGAAGGCGCCGGTAAAGCGGGTCTGCGCGCTGAACGTTCCGATCCCCTATAGCCCCGTACTGGAGGATCATGTCTTCCCGGATCGCAAGCGCATCATTGCAGGGGTCCGAGAGGTGCTCCAAGGACGGTTGTCCGACAAGGCCGTGTGACCCCCTCTTCGCCGACCGAGACACGCAGCGCTACCGTCCCTAGGGCTTCTGGGCTTCGCGCAGGACGTCGGCTGCCACACGATGGGCCTCGTTCGCGGAGGGAATCCCGCAATACATGGCGATGAGCAGAAGGACCTCCTGGATCTCCTCGACGCTGCAGCCGTTCTTGAGCGCGCCTTGCAGATGAACGCGCAGCTCGGAGGAGTGGCCCGCGGCTGCCATCATCGCGATCATGGCGAGAGACTTGGTTGCCGGGGGAAGCGCCGACCGGCTCCAAACGTCCCCGTAGGCATAGGCATTGACGATATGCTGCAGCGGCTTGCCGAAATCGCCGAATGCCTTCATCCGCTTGTCCACCGCTTCGCGTCCGAACATCTCGACTCGCCGTTTCAGTCCGCGGTCATGGAGCTCTTGCACGTCCATCGGTCATCTCCCCTTCGATCGGTTCGGCCGCAGCAGCCGATTGTTCGCTGCCGGCAGCCTGCGTAGGATCGTCGACTATGCCATGTTTCGTCCACGGTGATGGGCGCGCCCCATGATAAATGCTGCAATTGTCGGCCTCGGACGGTGGGGCAAAGCGATCGTCGAAGCCGTGCAGGGCAAGAGTGAGCGTCTGCGGTTCGTCCGCGGGGTGAGCCAGGAGCCCGGGGAGGTTGCCGGGTTCGCTGCCGCACATGGCTTCGAGGTTGGCGCGGAATTTGCGGATGCAGTCGCCGATCCGCGCGTGCAAGCGGTCGTGCTCGCAACCCCGCATGCGCTGCACGTCGATCAGGTCGTTGCAGTGGCGCGGGCCGGCAAACCGGTCTGGTGCGAGAAGCCGCTCGCTCTCAGTCGCAGCCAGGCCGAGCGTGCTGTTGCCGCCTGTCGCGACGCCGGCGTCATCCTCGGCCTCGGCAACAACAAGCGGTGCTTTGCTTCGATGCGCGAGCTCGAGCGTACCGTTGTCGATGGCGTCCTCGGCGACATCCTGCATATCGAGGGGCATTTCTGCAACGAGCACAGCACGCGTGTCGCCTGTGGCTGGCGCGACGACCCGCGACAAGCACCGGGCGGCGGCATGACGGGCGCCGGCCTGCACGTGCTGGATGCGTTCGTTAATCTTGCCGGACCCATCGCCGAGGTCGACGCTCGGCTGTTCGCGCGTAAGCCGGCACCCGATCCCCGCGATGCGATAGCCGCGCTGGTCACATTCGAGAGCGGCGCGACCGGACTCCTCGCCACCGTCCGGGCCGGGCCGATGTACTGGCGCGTGCACGTATTCGGCACCAAGGGTTGGGCCGAAGCGCGCGACGAGACGACGCTCACGGTGGCCCGCAACGGCGACAAGCCGCAGCAACAGGCGTTGCCACAGGTCGATTCGCTGGCCGTCCTGCTCGAGGCTTTTGCGGAGAGCATCGAGACCGGGAAACCATTCCCCGTGCCAATGTCCGAGATGCTCGACGTCGTGGGCGCCTTCGAAGCGATCATTCGCTCGGCCAGCGAAAGCCGGCCGATCGTAGTCGGCCGCCCTTGAGCGGCTATCGCTGCTCGATGCCGGCCGACTCGCGCACGGCGTTCCAGCGGGCGTACTCGGCAGCCATGAACGTGCCGAACGCCTCGGGCGTGGAGCCCTGCACGACCACGCCGGCGCTGTCGAGGCGCTGACGTACCGCGGCCTCCGCGAGGATCTCGTTCACCGTCTTGTTGAGCTTCGCAATAACCGCGGGCGGCGTGCCACGCGGCGCAAAAACACCGTACCACGTCGTCACATCGTAGCCCGGCAGCACGCCGGATTCGATGGCCGTCGGCACATTCGGCATGACCGGAAACCGATCCTTGCCGGTCACCGCAAGCGCTTTCAGCTCGCCGGACTGCACCTGCCCGATCAATGCCGAGACCGTGTCGAACAGCACATCCACCTGCTTGCCGAGAACCGCGGAGATCGCCTCCGGGGAATTGCGGAACGGCACGTGCACCATCTTGACACCGGCGATCTGCATGAAGAGCTCTGCCGACAAATGCTGGGTCGCCCCGAAGCCGGAGCTTGCAAACGCGATCTTGCCAGGATCGGCCTTTGCGGCTGCGACTAGGTCTCTGGCAGTGCTGGCCGGAAAATCCGGTCGCGCCACGATCAGCAAGCTTGCGGTCGCCACCAGAGACACGGGGTCGAAATCGGCGAGCGTGTCGTAGCGCGGCGACTTTTTCATTGTGGCCGCAATGATCTGGCCAGCAGTCATCATGCCGAGCGTGTAGCCGTCCTTGTCGGCTCTGGCGACAGCTTCATTGCCGATCATGCCTCCCGCACCTGGTCGGTTCTCGATGACGACGGGCTGTCCGAGCCGCTCCTGCATCGACTGCCCGAGGATGCGACTTATGATGTCGGCGCCCCCGCCGGCACCGAACGAGACGATGATGCGGATCGGTCGTTGCGGCCATTCTTGAGGGGACGCAGGTGCCGAAATTCCTGCGGCGAATGCAAAGCCGGCGACAGCAATCCAAATCGCCTTGTTCATGGCGTGTCCTCCCGCGGCGCTGCGCCCTGTACACCGTCGAGATCGACGGTGCTGGGAGCTGCAGCTGCCTAGCTCGCCTACGTCCGGACCGAGAACTTGTAGACGGTCTTGCCGATATACCAGTCTCCCGGATTCAACACCGTGCTCGGAAAATGCGGCTGGTTCGGTGAATCAGGAAAGTGCTGCGGCTCCAGGCAGAACCCGGTGCGGAACGCATAGACCGCGCCGCCCTTGCCGACATCGCGCGGCGTCTTTCCCTCGAGGGAGTTGCCCGAGAAGAGCTGCAGGCCGGGCTCGGTGGACCACACCTCCATGACGCGCCCCGAAGTAGGCTCGTGCACGCACGCAGCGAAGGTGAACTCGTTGCCATTCTTGTTGAGGACGTAGTTGTGGTCGTAGCCGCGGCC
>VBAB01000369.1 GCA_005888525.1 Alphaproteobacteria bacterium | reverse complement strand
CAGATCGCGAAATTCGCTCCGAGCCAGCCCCACAATGAGGCCAATTTCGCGATCAGGACACTAGCCAACCCTCACCTTCGGTCCAGTGCATGGCGGTCTACACGGAAGTGCCCGACGACGAGCTGGCCAAATTCATCGCCAGCTACGATCTCGGCGCGCTGCTCTCCTACAAGGGCATTGCCGAGGGTGTCGAGAACACCAACTACCTCGTGCACACCGAAAAGGGCCCCTTCTTCCTGACGCTCTACGAGAAGCGGGTGGCCCCGCGTGACCTCCCGTTCTTCCTCGGCCTGATGGAGCATTTGGCGAGAGCCGGCCTCACCTGCCCCACGCCCGTACACGATGCCCAGGGACGCATGCTGCGTACGCTGGCGGGCAGGCCGGCTGCGCTCGTCACCTTCCTGGAGGGCGTTTGGATCCGGCGCCCGCAGGCGCGCCACTGCTGGGCCCTGGGGCAGGCCATGGCGCGGATGCATCTGGCCGGCCGAGATTTCGAGCTTTCCAGGGCCAACGCCCTGGGACTTTCCGGCTGGCGACCGCTCTATGCGCGGTTTTGTGCGCGTGCCGACGAGATCGCTCCCGGGCTCGCCGCCACCATCGAGCAAGAGCTCGACCACCTGGAGGCCAACTGGCCGGCCAGCCTGCCGCAGGGCATCATCCACGCCGATCTCTTTCCGGACAACGCCTTCTTCCTCGGCGACCAGCTCTCCGGCCTGATCGACTTCTATTTCGCCTGCAACGATGCGCTGGCCTATGACGTCGCCATCGCCCTGAACGCCTGGTGCTTCGAGAGCGACCACGCGTTCAACATGACCAAGGGCCAGGCGCTGCTGAAGGGCTATCAAAGCGCGCGCGCGCTGGAGCCCTCAGAGCGCGAGGCCCTGCCGCTGCTGGCGCGCGGAGCGGCGCTGCGCTTCCTGCTCACGCGCGCCTACGACTGGCTGCACACGAACGCGGATGCTCTCGTCAGCCGCAAGGACCCGCAGGAGTATCTGCGCCGGCTCAAGTTCCACCGCAGCATCCGCTCGGCTACGGAGTACGGGCTGGAGGGCGCGCCATGACGGCGGCTAAGCCCGCCGTGGTCATCTACACGGACGGCGCCTGCTCCGGGAATCCCGGCCCCGGCGGCTGGGGCGCGATATTGATCTCCGGCCGGCACCGCAAGGAGCTGTCGGGCGGAGAGGCGATGACCACCAACAATCGCATGGAGCTGATGGCGGCGATCTCGGCGCTCGAATCTCTGAAGATCGTGCCCTCGCGTGTCGATCTGCACACCGACTCCGAATACGTGCAGAAAGGCATCCACAGCTGGATCCACGGCTGGAAAAAGAACGGATGGCGCACCTCGGCGCGGCAGCCCGTCAAGAACGCCGAGCTGTGGCAGCGGCTCGATGCCGCCCGTCAACGCCACGACGTGCACTGGCACTGGGTGAAAGGCCACGCGGGCCACACGGAGAACGAGCGTGCCGACGAGTTGGCGCGGGAGGGGATGCGGCCGTTTCTGAAGACGGCGGTGGGCAATGGGGGTTAGGCAGTAGTGCCGGCCGGCGACTGCCTAGCCCCAACTACCTCACCGGTAGTCGAACACCTGGATCATCGCGGGTCCCAGTATCACCACGAACAAGACCGGCAGGAAGAAGATGATCATCGGCACGGTCAGCTTGGGCGGCAGGGCGGCGGCCTTCTTCTCGGCTTCGGCCATGCGCATGTCGCGGTTCTCGCGCGCCATGGCGCGCAGTGCCTGACCGACGGGCGTGCCATAGCGCTCGGCCTGGATGAGGGCGGTGGCGACTGCCTTGATGCCCGAGATGCCGGTGCGCTTGCCTAGGTTCTCGAATGCCTGGCGGCGATCCTGCAGATAGGAAAGCTCGGCGGTGGTGAGCGACAGCTCCTCGGCCAGCTCCAGCGATTGGCTGCCGACCTCGCCCGACACCTTCTGGAACGCGGCCTCGATCGACATGCCCGACTGGACGCAGATGAGGAGCATGTCGAGCGCGTCGGGGAAGGAGTTCTTGATCGAGGTCTGACGGCGCTGCACCAGGTTCTCGATGAACATGTTCGGCACGTAGAAGCCGATGTAGCCGGCGCCGACGGCAAGCCCGATCTTGACCAGCACCGGATAATCGTAGTCGGCGAGCACGAACAGGTAGAAGAGAGCGACGAAAGCGATGATAACCGGCATCGCCACGCGGAAGAACATGTAGGCGACCAGCGGCGCCTGACCGCGCAAGCCCGCCATCTTCAGCTTGTCGCGCACTTCCTCGGTCTCGAACACGCTGCGCAAATTGAGCTTCTCGACGATCTCCTGCATGAAGCCCTTGGGCGCGGTGCGCAGCTTGCCCGAACCGTCTTTCTTGGCGAGATCGGCAAGGCGCGCGGCGCGCATCTTCTCGCGCTCCGTCGCCATCACCTGCATGCGGGAGCTCAGCCGATCACGGGAGAGCACGGGCATCAGCACGGTGAGCGTCGTCGCAAAGGCCGCAATGGCCGCAAGCAGCGTAACCACGATCTGCGGCGTCAACAGCGATATGATCTGGTCGAGCATTGCACTTGCACTCCTCGAGGCTTGGTTCGCCGTGCCGGCGCGCTGCCGTTGCCGGAAGCGCCAGCCGGCAGCCTCAATACTTGAAGTTGATCATCTTTCTCATGACGAGGACTCCCCCCATCATCCACACTCCGGCGCACGCGAGCAGGAACTGGCCGAACCGCGTGGTCCACAGCAGCGAGATGTAGGCGGGCGTGGTGATGTAGACGAGGATCATGACAATGAACGGCAACGCTCCGAGCACGGCGGCTGAAGCCTTGGCCTCCGCCGAGAGCGCGCGGACCTTGGCCTGCAGGCGCTTGCGGTCGCGCAGCACGCCGGAGAGGTTGCCGAGTGCCTCCGACAGATTGCCGCCGGCCTGCGCCTGGATGGCGATGACGATGGCGAAGAAGCGTACCTCGGGCAGCGGCATGCGCGTCATCATCCGCTCGAAGGCCTCGCCCAGCGGGACGCCGACGCGCTGCTGCTCGACCAGATCGGTGAACTCGCCGGCCACAGGCTGCGGCGACTCGCGGGCGATGATGGCAAGGCACTCGGGCAGCGGCAGGCCGGACTTGACGCCGCGCACGATCACGTCGATGGCGTTGGCAAACTCGTCGATGAACTTGGTCTGCCGGCGTTTCGTCCACCGGGCGACGAACCAGCGCGGCACTCCGAACGCACCCACGAATGCTCCCAGGAGCGGCACGATGACGGGAAGGTTCGGCGCGGACAGCCAGATACAGAGTGCCACGAGCAAGCCGCAGCCCGCGCTCGCAATCCAGAACGAGCGCGGGGTGATGTCGAGCCCGGCGCGTTGCAGGCGCAGGCGCATGGTGGTCTTTTCGCGTGCCTTCTCGCGCGCCTCCAACTCCTGGAGCGTCTCGGAGACTTGCCGGCGTCGATTGAGAGCCACGTCCGCCTGCGCCTTGCTGGCAATGCGCGTGGCCTTGCTCTCCGTCACACCCTGGATGCGCTTGTCGGTGCGCCGCTCGCCTGAGAGGTAGGGATGCACCAGCAGATAGACGACGGCGCCGATCGAGATCGCCGCCAGCAGCAGGAGGCCTGCCAACAGGAGATCGTTGCTATCCACGAGCGTCACCCAACGGATTGCCGGTCCTGTCGCGCACCTCGGCACTTGCCAGGGCCTGCGCCAGACGACCCGTCTCACCGTAGTACTCCGCGCGGTCCCAGAAGCGGGGGCGCGCAATGCCGGTGGAGCGGTGGCGACCGACGATCTTGCCCTGCGCGTCCTCGCCCGTGATCTCGAAGACGATGAGGTTCTGCAGCGTCACCACATCGCCTTCCATGCCCACCACCTCGGTGACGTGCGTGATCTTGCGCGAGCCGTCGCGCAGGCGGGAGGCCTGGATGATGACGTCGATGGAGCCGGTGATCATCTCGCGGATGGTCTTGGGCGGCAGCTGGAATCCACCCATCATGATCATCGATTCCAGGCGGCTGAGGGCCTCGCGCGGACTGTTGGCGTGGAGTGTGCCCATCGAACCGTCGTGGCCGGTATTCATGGCCTGCAGAAGGTCGAACGCCTCCGGTCCGCGCACCTCGCCGACGATGATGCGCTCGGGCCGCATGCGCAGGCAGTTTCTGACGAGATCGCGCATGGTGATCTCGCCCTCGCCTTCGAGATTGGGCGGACGCGTCTCCAGTCGCACGACGTGCGGCTGCTGCAGCTGCAGCTCCGCGGAGTCCTCGCAGGTGATGATGCGCTCGTCGTTGTCGATCGACCCGGTGAGGCAATTGAGAAGCGTGGTCTTGCCCGAGCCCGTGCCGCCGGAGATCAGCACGTTGCATCGCACCCGGCCGATGATCTCGAGCAAAGTCTTGGCCTCAGGCGAGATCGACTTGTACTTGAGGAGCTGCTCGAGCTTCAGGCGATCCTTCTTGAACTTGCGGATGGTGAGCGCGGGTCCGTCGATTGCCAGCGGCGGCGCAATCACGTTGACGCGGCTGCCATCGGGCAGGCGCGCGTCGCAGATCGGGCTCGACTCGTCGACGCGGCGGCCGACCTGGCTGACGATGCGCTGGCAGATGTTCATGAGCTGGGCATTGTCGGCAAAGCGCATGGGCGTCTTCTGCACCTTGCCGCCTACCTCGATGTAGGTCGTGGTCGCGCCGTTGACCATGATGTCGGCGATGTCGTCGCGCGCCAGCAGCGGCTCGAGGGGCCCGTAGCCGAGCACGTCGTTGCAGATGTCCTCGAGCAGCTCCTCCTGCTCGGCAATCGACATCACCACGCTCTTGATCTGGATGATCTCGCTGACGATGTCGCGGATCTCCTCGCGCGCCGCCGCTGCCTCGAGCTTGGCGAGCTGGGTGAGGTCGATGGTGTCGATCAGAGCGTTGAAGACGGTGGTCTTGACGTCGTAATACTCCTCCGAATGCCTGCGCTCCGCGGCGACCGGCTCCTGCTTGGGCGGGACGCGCGCCTCGATGGGCATGGGCCTGGCATCGGTGCTCTTCACGACCGCCATCGGCGCCGACTCGTGCGCGGGCAGCACCCGGTTGGGGGCGGAGGGCTCTTGGCTACGCCTGCCGAACATGGGACTTCAACTCCTCAGCGCTTGAGCTTGAGCTTCTCGAGAAACGGGGCGAACGAGGTCAACGGCGAGGACTTCTTCTCCTCCTTCTGCTCCCTGCGGTGCGTCAGTGTCAGCGCCAGCTCGCGGAACTGCTGGGCAGACTTGGCCTTGGCGGCGAATTCCTCGATCATCTGGCCGTTGTTGGAGGCGAGGCCGAAGGTCTCGCTGTCGAAGTCGATTACCTGCGTCGGCGTGATGTCGAGCGCCACCGCAAACTCCTTGGCCGAGATCTCGGGACGCTTCGGCGTCTTGGCCATGTTGATGAGCAGGTGCGACGGCCCGTCGTTGGCCCGGTTCAACTTCAGCAGATCGATGAGGTTCTTGGCGTTGCGCAGGTTGGCGAGATCGGGGGCGGCCGTAATGACGATCTCGTCAGCCTGGAACAGCACCCGCTTCACCCATGGCGTCCAAGTGTGGGGCAGATCGACGGCGACGTAAGGTACGTTCTGGCGCACCACCTCGAGGACGAGGTCACAGGCGTCGGCCGAGATCTCGTAATCGCGGTCGAGCACGACGGGTGCGGCGAAGATGCTCAGGTGCTCGGAGCATTTGGTGAGCAGGCGGTCGAGCAAGACCTCGTCGAGCCGCTCGGGGCTCTGCAAGGCTTCTGCAATGCCCTGCACGGGGTCCTGGTTGAAGTCGAGACCCGTTGTGCCGAAGGCGAGGTCGAGGTCGGCGACGACCACGTTGGACTTGAGGATCTCCGACATCGCCCAGGCGGTGTTGTGGCACACCGTGCTCGAGCCGACGCCGCCCTTGGCGCCGATGAAGGCAATGACGTTGCCTACCGGATCGGTGTCGGGATTGTTGTAGAGGTTCGACAGGCTCTCGATGAGCTGCAAAGGCGTGACCGGAGCGATCAGGTATTCGCTGACGCCGCGCTTCAGCAGCTCCCTGTAGAGCACGACATCGTTGGTGTGGCCGATGACGACCACCTTCGTGCCGGCATCGCAGCACTCCGCCAGCCGGTCGAGCTCGGACAGCATCTGCGTACGCGGCAGGGTAGTCTCGATGACGATCAGATTGGGCGTCGGGCTCTCGTGGTAATGCGCCACGGCCGCCGACGCGCCGCCCATGTGCACGCTGACGTGAGACTTGGCGAGCCGGCGGTCACCCGTTGCCGCCTGAAGGACGCCGGCGGTCGACGCATTCTCGCAGAATGCCTGAATGGAGATGCGCGGTATCGGCCGTGCCTTGACGTGCGTCGGCATCTCCTCGAGCGCGCCGGCGGGCACCAGCTCGCGGCCGACCTGGGCATCTTCCTGGGCGACGGAGAAGGCCTGCTTGGTCATCTCATACCTCGACTAGTTGAAGGTCTTCACCTGGATGCGCTCGTCCGAGCTCTTCTCGGCTCCCGTCGGCCGGCCCTGGCGATACTTGTCGGACACCACCGCACGGCGCTCCTGGTCGGCCGGCTCCATGGTGCGGGGTCCGAGGAGGTCCGCGGGATTGGCGATCTGAGCGGCTAGGTTGCGCTGCTGCGCGCAACCGAAGTTCGGATAGGGCAGGTTGCGGTAGTCCTCGGCCAGGTTGGTGGTCCAGCGTCCGCACTCGGGTCCCTCGGCGACGTAGCGCAGATAGGAGAGGCGGATCGGCGCGCCGGCGTCGCGTCCGTCGTGATAGGGCTCGATGGCAACGTTCGCCTCCGAGAAGCCGTAGGCCGTGATCAATTGCCGTATCTCGCCAACGGCACGCACGGCGGCACTTTCGTTGGGCGAGCCGCTCGGCACGGCAATCACCAGCTTGCTGTTGCCGGCATCCGCCACGCGGTAGCGCTCCAGGAACGTGGCGATCTGGCCCTTCTGCGCCGGTGTCAGCCCCTGCGAGCCGCGCGCGACGCGGAGGGCCATGGTCGAGGGCTGTTGCGACACGATGATCGGGTGGCGTTGCGTGGGATCGATGAGCGTCCAGCCCGCGACGTGGGCACCTGGCTCATCGTCCAGGGTCTTGCACCCGGCCAGAGCCAAGATGAGAAGGGAGACGGTCAAGAGTTGCGCAACCACCGGTCTCGAGCCGGAAGCTGTGCGGGGAGCGATCGGAGATCTCATGGCTTCCTCCAGTGATCCGGCTATTCGACAATGAAACCGTAGTCGCCCTTCAGCCCGCCGGGCGGCGGCGCCGCGGTCTTGCCGTAGATCCGGTTGAGGTGGCCGAGGAAATTGGCCTTCAGATCGGAGGCCGGAGCAAAACCATCATCCGCGCGTGCCAGGTTCTGGCGCGCCGTCGGGCGAACCATGTAGGGCGTGACGATGATGACGAGTTCGGTCTCCTCTTTGATGAAGTCCCGGCTGCGGAACAGCGTGCCGAGCATCGGCAGGTCTTTGAGGCCGGGGAAGCCGTCGATGTTCTGTCTGGTGGAGTCCTTGATCAGGCCAGCAATGGCGAGCGACCCGCCAGAAGGCATCTCGACGGTGGTCTTCGCCTGCCGAGTCTTCAAGGCGGGGATCTGGATGTTCGACAGCACAACGGCGCCGTCGGTGGTGAGCTCGCTCACCTCGCTCTCGATCTTGAGGCTGATGCGGCCCTCCGAAAGGACGACGGGCGTGAAGGCAAGACCGACACCGAACTTCTTGTAGGTGACGGACAGCTGCCCCTGACTGTCGACCACCGGGATCGGGTACTCGCCGCCCGCCAGGAAGTTGGCGGTCTCGCCGGATATGGCCGTCATGTTCGGCTCGGCCAGCGTGCGGATCAGGCCGTCGCGCTCGAGCGCGCGCAAGGCGTTGGTGATCTGGGTGTTGCCCGAGGAGAATTTATTCGTGACGCCGGAGTTGCCGAAGGTGCTTGCGGTGGGACCCTGGTTGTAGTTGCAGAGAATGCCGGACGTCGCGCACGTGGGCCCTTGCGCGAGGTCCAACGGGCCGGTGCCGATTCCCGGGATCGGCAGCGAGCCCAGACCCGCGGCAGCAGTCAGGGGAAACGCGTTCTCGGTGAGCAGCTTCGTGCTGAAGTTGCCCGAGTTGATGGCGGCGCCGACATTGATGCCGAACTGCTTGAGCAGCGTGCGCTGCACCTCGGCCACGGTGACCTTGAGCATCACCTGCTCTTCGCCCTCGACGGTCAGCAGGTTGATGACGAGCTTGGTGTCGCTGCCGCAAGCTGCGGCCTGTTGCTGGGTCTGACTTTGGTATTGAGCGTCGGTCCGGGTTCCCGTCATGAGCGTGGTGCTCGAATACTGAGACGTACCGCTAGTAGCGGAATTGGAAGTGCTGCTGATAGGAGTGCCGGCGCTCTTGTTGGCGGCGACGAACTGGCAGGCGATATCGGCAGCCCGCTTGCCGTCCAGCGGCGTGCGCACAGTGCCGGCCAGGATCGCTGCCCGACCCGCCATTTCGGCCCGGATGTTCGACCCGGGCACGAAGCGCTTCAGCACGGCGTCTAACGCCTCGAGATCGGCGCCGACACGAATATCCAGCAATAGGACCTGCTGTCCTTTCGTATTGAAGAAGAAGGCATTGGTCTCGCCCTGACCCTTGGCGATGAGGAACACCCTGTTGGACGACTGCACGACGGCATCGACCTTGTCAGGGGAGGAAACCACCACATCTTTGAGCTCAAAAGGGAACTCCAACAGCAACGACTTGCCCAAGCCCAGCTTGGCCACTCTTCTGACCGGAAAGTCCGCACTCGCCGGAAGGCGCCAGAACGCATCCTCTATCGTGCCTGCATTTCGCCCCTCTGCGCGCTCTTGAGCGAGTGCAACGGGTGATGACGCCCAAGCCCCGACGACCGTCAGCAGCAAAGCGACGGCCATCGCCCTGTAAATCATTCGCATGGTGTGCCAACCTTCTTGCCGGCCCTGTTCGAGGTGTGCACTCAGACTCAGTTGACGCCATACGCTCCCGACTTCACTCCATACTTGATGATCCTGATGGTATCGCCGCGCCTGGCTGCCGTCGGACCGTCCTTGGTCTCCATGTCGGCGATGCTGCGCAAGGAAAGCGAGATCTCCCCTCCGGAATTCGCTTCCGCCAGGCGCTGCGCCTGCGCCGGGGTCAGCTCCAGCGTGGCGGTGTTGCCTTCGGCCAGCTTCTTGCCGTCCTTGGCTTCGATGAGCTGGCCGATGGCGAGCACGCGCACGTTGTGAAAGAGCGTCTCCGAGTTGACCTGATCGCCCGTTCGGCCGCGCGAGGTGCGGGTGTGAATGACGTCGACGCGGTCGTTGGGCAGGATCAGCCGGCCGACGCCGGTCTCCTCCTTGATGCGCGTGGAGATGGCGCGCATGCCTGCAGGCAGGATCGCAGCCAGGACGCCGCCTTCGCCGGCGATAACCACCTTCAGCGGCGTGAGCGGCTCGCGCGCCAACAACGGCATGCGCGCCACCAGCTTTCGTTCCGGCTTGCCCAATTCCTTGAGGATGTCGGGGTGAGTATTTCTTTGAATGTAGGCGGTGTTCACCGCGTTCTGCGGCCATTCAATCCAGGTGACGCTTTCCGGACCTATGGTCTGACCGAGCCCGATGTCCGTCCTTGCGACCAAAACCTGGGTGGTGTTGGTGGTGACTTCTTCCCTGACGACCTTGGTGGGGTTCCTGACCAGGCTCATCACGCCGAAGAACGCGCCGAGCCCGCACACGCCAGCAATCGCCACACCAAGCAGTTGTGCTCGTTTCATCGCTCGACAGTCCTTGTCTGCGGAAAATCAAATCGACCCGCGTCCCCAGCCCGACTTTGCTCGACAATCGTCAATGGGAGGTTAATCGCGGGCGCAAGCCGGTACGCGACGGGCCAACGGTTCGCCGCCGGACACGAGTTGTGTAGGCCGCCCTGGCGGGTCGGTCTCAGCGTACGAGACTGCTGAACCAGACCGTCTGCGGATAAACCAGCAGCGCGCCCGCCGCCAAAGCCAAGCCGTAGGGAATGCCGGTGTCGTGCCGGTGCAACCTGAGCGCCCAGGCTTCGCCCAGAAACAAGCGCGGCAGCGGCACCGAGCGTGCCGAGATGAAGGTCACCGCGATCACGCCGCCGGCCAACGCGACCCAGAGCATATAGGCGGCGAGATTGTCCACTCCGATCCACAGACCGATGGCCGCCATCAACTTGGCATCCCCGCCTCCGAACCAGCCTGGCATGAACAAGAGCACCCCGAGAAGGAGCATCAGGAGCCCGGCCGCCACGTGATTGGCCATGTCCCAGGCATTGAACCCCGCCACCAGCGCCAGCGGGAAGAATGCCAGCACCATCACCGCCGGTATGCGGTTGGGGATCTTCATGGTGAGCAGGTCCATCGCCGCCGCAAAGGCGACGGCGCCGGGCAAGATGGTCAGAACTGCTGCCTCGAGCATCGGTCCCGATCCTGCGAAAGGCTCATTATCGAAGCGTGCGCAGCCGTTGCCGACCGCGCACGCAAATCCCAATCCACCAAATGTCGCCCAGACGCGCTTCCGCCGGCGGCGTGGGGGCTGCGAACGGCCCCGAGCCCGCCGGCGTCGACGCTCAACAGGTCACGCCGAGCTCATCGTCGTGGTGACGGTGTTGAAGGTGGCGCTGATCTGCGAGCCGAGCCCACGGGCTGCGGCAATGATGCCAACCGCGATCAGGGCCGCGATCAATCCATATTCGATTGCCGTGGCACCAGACTCATCCTGCACGAAACGCACGACTTGCTTCTTCATGACAACTCTCCCGTTTACCCGAGCTGACACGGGCAGCCCGACCCTACACTCGCCCGAGGCGACTGCCCCGCTCGACGCATCGGCAGCCTAGGGCGCGGCTTCTTAAAGCCCGGTTAAGTCGCGCAAGCGCCAGAGCGATACAAGGAGCGCAATTCCGCCAATTCGGCGCACAGCCGGACGGGCGTTTGCACTTCCTTCACGATTTCAACGCAGAAATTCTGTTCGCTAGAGCGAGATCGTTCCTGATGGGTGCGCTGGGCTAGGGGAACGTGAACCTCGCTCTGAACTAAAGAAGTGGAGCAGGATTCGCGCTTCAGCCTCGACGTTGCATTCGAGGCGATTTGATTCCATCTGAAGCGATCCTGCTCTAGGAAATTCGCGGACCAGGATTGGCCATGACCTCCGATTTCGCTCACAAGGGCTGCCTGCATCGGGCCATCGCGGTGGCGGCCATCGCGGCCGTGTCGACCCTGGCCGCAGCGCCTGCCAGAGCCGCCGACGACGACATCATCGTCAAGTACGACCAGTCCCAGCTGTTGCGCCTGAAGCGGCCCGCCGCCGAAATCATCGTCGGCAACCCGTCGATCGCCGATGTCTCGGTTCAGTCCGGCAACCTCCTGGTGATCACCGGCAAGTCGTTCGGCGTCACCAACATCATCACCCTCGACGCCGAGCGGAACGTGATCCAGGACCAGCGCGTGCTCGTTAAGCGCGACGAGGGCAAGGTGGTCAACCTGCTGCGCGGCACCGATCGCAACTCCTACAACTGCACGCCCCAATGCAACCCGTCTATCACCATCGGCGACGAGGCCAAGTTCTTCGACGCGATCCGAAGTGCGTCGCAGAACAAGAAAGAGTTCTCGGAAGGCGCAGGCGACAAGAGCTCGCATCAGGGCCAGTAAGCAACGATTTGCCGGACGCCCAGGGCGCGTGCGCGAAGAGCAGCTCGACCCGCATGCGAGCGCGTCGGACCAGCCGCGGCTCGGCATCCCGCAAATTTACCAACATGCTAACTGGCCGAGCGCGATTTACGCCTCGTTAGGCACTGGGCTTGCATAACAGCCTTCCCCGGAAGTAGCGCGTAGGGACGGCGACACAATGGTGTCCACACGAACAGATCGCCTATGGCGGACGCCCCTGGTGGCGCTGTTGCGCCGCTGGCGGCGAGAGGAATCCGGTGCCACTGCGATAGAGTTCGGCATCATAGCGTTGCCGTTCGTGCTGCTGCTGTTCGGCCTCGTGTCGGTGTGCCTCTACTATTTCGCCGACTTCAGCATGGAGAACGCCACCTGGCAGGCCACGCGCGCCGTCCGCACCGGCCAGCTGCAGCAGTCGCAGGGCGCTTACTCCAGTGCGGTCACGAACGCGGACCGACAGATAGCGTTGAAAAAAGCCTTCTGCGACAAGGCCTTCTTGTTTACGGACTGCAACACCAAAGCTGTGGTCATCGTCCAGAGCAATGCCGGTTTTGGCACCATCGCATCGCCCAACTGTGCAACCAACGGCGTCGTGATCGACCAGAGTGCCGCCACCTTCAACGCCGGTACCGCGAGCTCCGTCGTCCTCGTCACCATCTGCTACCCCTGGGATTTCGGCGGCAAGTTGCCGTTGTTCAAATTGAGCAACCTGCAGGGCGGCGCTCTCTTGATGCAAGCCTCGGCCGCCTTCCGCACGGAACCCTACAACTGAGGGCCGTGCACCCGCTCGTGCAGCAACGCCCCGATCCAACCTGGACCAGACAGAGAGCCGCCATGCCAGTCCTTGCCCTCAGCAATCTTGGAGCCCGCGCGGGCGCGCTGCTTCGCCGCTGGAAAGCCGATGACACGGGGCTGGCAGCTCTCGAGTTCGCCTTTATCGCGCCGATGATGGGGGTGATGTTCATCGGCGCCGTCGAGCTCAGCCAGGCGATCATCGTCGACCGGCGCGTGACCCAGATCGCAAGTACCACGGCCGACCTCGTGGCCCGTGCCGAGACCCAGATCGCGCAATCCGACATCACCGACATCATGAAGTCCGGCAGCTTCATCATGGCGCCCTACAGCCAGAACCCGCTGCAGATCGTCATGCGCGAGCTGCAATCTTCGCCGTCCAGCGCAACGACGGTCAAGCAGTCCTGGTCTTGCACGTACAATGGCACCGGCAGCACGCTCACTTGCGCCTGCTCCAATACCACCGCCGCCGCGCCCTCAAACCTCCTGACCACCAATGATTCTGTGATCGTCTCGCAGGTCACTTACGCCTACAAGCCGCTCGTCTTCGATTACTTCATGAAGAAGAACTACACCTCCAGCAACGGCGCATACACCCTGAGCGAGACGATCTACCAGAAGCCTCGGGGCCAATGGCCCAATTTCCAGCAGGCCAACGGCACGAGCTGCCCCGCTCCGACATTCCCTTGACGTCCGGCGCCTGCGTACGACCCTGAGCAGGCTCGCTTGGTCCACCGCCGAGGATGGCCCGCGCTGCGGCCAGGACGCTTTGTCCGCTGCCTGCACAATTGGGGCACCAATCATCGGTTGTATTTGCCGAAACAGCCTATTTCCACCTATGCTGGCAGGGGAATTACCCGCAACGGGCACGCTACCCAGGATCGCCATGGGACGCCGGTCGACGCACACGCCGCAGCAGCTGCGCGAGCTCATTCTCGATGCGGCACAAGACATTATCCAGGTTCAGGGACTGCCCGGCCTGTCCGCGCGTGAGATTGCCCGCCGCATCGAGTATTCGCCGGGCACCATCTACAATATGTTCGAGAACCTCGACGATGTGGTGCTGCACGTGGAGGCCCGCGTGCTCGAGGCGCTCGACAAGCGCCTGTCGACCCTCCTGCAGGATGGAAACCCCGCCGGCAAAGTCAGCCGCCTGGCGCAGGCCTACCTGGCCTTCACCCACGAGAACCCACGGCTCTGGAACCTGCTGTTCGAGCATCACATGCCCAAGGAGGCAGCCCTTCCTCCCTGGTACCAGCAGAAGCTGGAAGGCCTGATGGGACGGGTCGAGGAGGCACTGGCCCCCCTCTTCCCGCCGGGCCGGGAGGCCGACCGCCAGCGCGCCGCGCGCGTGTTGTGGGCGGGCGTGCACGGCATCACCTCGCTCTCCACGGCCGACAAGCTGTCGGTCGTGACGACGGAGTCCGCCAACCGCCTGATCGACGACCTGGTCGTCACCTACCTGGCGGGTTTGGCCTGCGGGGGTGGGGCGGCACCTGCGCCTGGCATGCAGGCCGTGGAGGCGACGCCGCCGGTCAAGGCTTAGGGTGCTTACGGCGACCGCCTATTGCGCCCTACGCCGCCGCATCTACCGCCTCGGCGGGCAGCAGATGGGCAATGGCGTTGGCGTAGAAGGCGAGCAGCGGCGCGTCCCCTTGATGGGGCCGGTAGACGCCGTCCTCGACCACCACCAGGTGGCGCAGCAGCAGCATGCGCAGCCCCACCTCCACGGCATATTCCTGGTCGTGCCGGGGGATGTGCACGTGCGCCCCCGCCGCCGTCAGCCGGCGCATGAGGGCAAACACCGCGCCCTTGAGCTCGAGGCTGGACAGGCCATGGTCGCCGCCAACCAGGATGGCACTCGCCACCAGCGACACCGGCAGCGCGGGGACGACGTGTCCCACCTCCCGCATCAGCCGCTGCCCCAGCTGGTCGATCTCGGCGAAGCGCTGCGTCTCGGGCAAGGCGCGGAAATCGACGCCGCGCTCCGCCAGGTAGCCGCGCAGCGACAGGGGCCGGCCGAAGCTGACG
>VBAB01000997.1 GCA_005888525.1 Alphaproteobacteria bacterium | reverse complement strand
TTCAGCAGAACGCAGGCGGTTTTGAAAGTCCTGCGTGTCGAGCGCCGCCAGCGTGTCACCTTGTCTGACGCTTGCCCCGACATCAACACGGCGAACGAGCACCTTCCCAGCGACTCGGAATGACAGATCGCTCTCATATCGCGGCTTGACCTCGCCCACGACATGGCGATCGGCATCAATGCGTGTGGGCTCGACGACAATCGTCCGTGCCGACCGCACGTCCAGGGCTGCCGGTTCGGCCTTGCAGCCTGCGAGCACCCCGAGAAGGGCGAGGGAAATGAGTATATGTCGCATGCCTATTCTCCAGGAAGATGATGTGGACAGTGACCACTTACGAGTGTAAGTAGGCATTGTCAACTTATTGGTTCGTCACGAGTGCGTGATGGTTTGAGGCAAGCCGGCCGCCAAGACGTGTGCTGCTTGCTGCAAGGCCACCGTCAACGCCGTGGCGATGGTGGCGATCAGGATTAGGGTCCAGCGTGAGGGCCGGAAGTCCTTGCGGCGTGCAAAATCTTCATACCAATTGGCCGCCGACATCGTGGTTCCCACCATCAGCCCTTTGTCGAAACGGCATTTCTGGAAGGTGAGGGCAGTTTGGACCGAAAGCGTGAAGAACGTTGCGGTCACGACAGAGATCAAGGCCGCATGCGTCGTCAGGCCTACCGTGCTCTCATTGCCGGGAAATGCCGAGCTCAGGGCAACCACAAGCCGCTCACGCGCTCGGGCTTCGAACGCGGCGGTCTGATTGCGACCGCTCGCGGGCATAGCCGCTGCTGTCTTCATCTTCATTCTCCGCAGCATCATTCTGTTGGCGATGTTGACAATGACCACTTAAGCGGCTAAGTAGTCGGCGTCAACATGAGTGGTTGTCACGAATGCGTGACGATGTAGACAATGACCACTTGAGTCACCACTTGGAGAAACTATGAGCAAAGCCAACGTCACTGCCGGGGAGCGCCCCTACCATCACGGTGACCTCCAGCGGGCAATCGTGAACGCGGCACTCGAAGTCCTCAGCGAGACGCAAAGCACCGAGTTTTCGTTGCGGGAGCTTGCACGCCGTGCGGGCGTTACTCACAACGCGCCCTACAAGCACTTCGCTGACAAGCGCGAATTGCTGGCTGCCGTCTCCGCGGTGGGATTCGATCTTCTGGCAAAACGCCTAACCAACGCCATGCAGGGACAGACCAGTCCTCGCGCGCGGCTTTTCGCTATCGCGCGCGATTACGTGCGTCATGGCGTCGAGAACCCGGCGCTCTACCGATTGATGTTTGGTGGCTATCTCACAGGACCCGGCGATGCGCGCCCAGCCATAGAAATCGTCGCCGCTGAGAAGACGAAGGCCCTTCTCGCGGATGCGATCGCTCAGGGCGCCCTGGGGCGCCCGCTTCCGAAGACGCCGCGAAACGAGCGAAAGATCGCCGCGGGCATCCTGATCTTTTGGTCGCTTATGCACGGGCTCACCTTGCTCCTGGTCGACGGGTTGGTCGGCCCGAGCCGAAAGACCGATGAACTGAGCGAGAGCGTGTTGCAGGGCATGCTTGAAGGATTGGCTAAGAGAATTTCCGCTCTACCCGCCGGTGTGTGGGTCGGTCCGCGAGAGCCTGCGAAATAGAAAGCCCTGGTGCGGGCGAAGTCGTGAAAGAGGAAATGTCATGCAGCAGAGAGTGAACTTACCAGACCCCGCTCGACCTCTCGAGAAGCGGCAAATTGCGGTCGCGCTGCAAGGCGGCGGCTCGCATGGCGCTTTCACCTGGGGCGTGCTCGACCGCCTGTTGGGGGAGCCGAGCTTGGAAATCGTGGGCATCAGCGGCACCAGCGCCGGCGCCATGAATGCGGGGGTTCTGGCCGATGGACTGCGTCGAGGCGGAGCCTCGCAGGCGCAGCTGGCTCTACATCAATATTGGAAAGATGTCGGCCACCTGCCGGGATACGGGACCCTGTGGCCACTCGCTCAGCAGCGCACGTGGCACCTCGACCACAACCCGATTTACCTCTGGGCAGACATGCTGACGCGCGTCTGGTCGCCATACCAGATCAATTGCTCGAACTACCATCCCGTCCGGGAGCTGTTGCACCGCATCGACTTTGAGGGGTTGCGCGATGATGCGTGCGCACCGCGCGTCTTCATCTGCGCAACGAACGTACGCACCGGACTGCGTCGCGTGTTCCAAAATGCCGAACTATCAGTTGACGTGCTGCTCGCCTCGGCATGCCTACCGCAGATGTATCGAGCAGTTGAGATCGGCGGCGACTTCTATTGGGATGGCGGATACACCGGAAACCCGGCGCTCGCCCCCCTCTACCTCGGCACGAGCGCCACCGATCTGATCGTCGTGGGCGTCAACCCGATGGAACGCACGACCGTGCCGCAGACTGCGCGTGCGATCATCGACCGCATCGACGAGATCAGCTTCAATTCAACCTTCATGTTGGAGCTAGGCGCGATCGCCTTCGTCGAGCACTTGATAAAATCGGCGGCAGTCAAAGCCAAAATCAGCGGCAGTCCAGGCCCCACCTCGACTCCTCAACGTGCATGGCATCGGCGACGAGGCGCTGGGTTCGTTCGGCGCATCGAGCAAGATGAACAACGACTGGGGGTTTCTACAGCATCTCCAGGAGATCGGATGGCGGGCCGCTGATCATTGGCTCGCGGAGAACCTCTCCGCGGTCGGGAACCGTTCCACGATCGACCTTACGGGCCTCCTTCCGCAGAAGGATGGCTCCCTCTCGGTTCCATCTGTCATGAAGCAAAAGCAGCTCCCCGCAACCAATGCCGAAGCCAGGAGTGCCTGACATGAAGATCAATGACGTGCGGCGCGCAGCCTACGCGATGCCGCTGACCAATCCCGCGTTTCCGCGCGGTCCCTATCGGTTTTTCGACCGCGAGTACCTGGTCGTAACCTATAGGACCGACGAAGTTGCGCTGCGGGCCGTGGTTCCCGAGCCGCTGGAAATCGTCGAGCCGATCGTGAAGTACGAGTTCATTCGTATGCCGGACTCGACCGGCTTCGGCGACTACACGGAATCGGGGCAGGTGATCCCCGTGCGCTTCCGCGGTGAAGACGGTGTTTATGTGCATTCCATGTATCTTGATGACGATGCGGCGATCGTCGGTGGTCGCGAGCTGTGGGGTTTTCCCAAGAAGCTGGCCAAGCCCGAGATCACCCATGAAGGCGAAGTGATCGTCGGCACCCTACATTACGGGAAAGTCCTCTGCGCTACCGCGACCATCGGCTACAAACACCGCCCCGCAGACCACGCGAGCGTCCTTGCGACGATGCAGCAGCCGAACTTCCTCCTGAAGGTCATCCCGCACGTTGATGGCAGCCCGCGCATCTGTGAGCTCGTGCGCTACCACTTGGAGGAAATGACGATCAAGCAAGCCTGGCACGCACCTGCCGATCTGCAGCTCTTTCGGCACGTCGCGGCCGACGTCGCGCGCTTGCCCGTGCTTGAGGTCATCTCGGGGCGAGGTCGTGTTTGACTACCTAGATGAGCACGGCGGCTTCGATGGCAGGTCGGCAAACGCCACGCACCGGCACTGGCAAAACGGTTTTACCGATACGCTCTCCAGAGAAAAAGCACAGTGAGATTGGCCATGTCCAGCACACAACTCCTATCAGGCGCCGGCAAGACCTCGACCCGGCTAATCGGACATCACTTCGCCGTTTGCAGGTCGTCCCTAGCCACCTTGACGCAACTGTTGATCGGTCTCGTCATCATGGCTCTAATCGTCATTGGCCTGACCAATCCGAGTGGTGCGCAGGCTAGTGGCCCTAGGACTGAGAGTGCTACTTCTCTGACTCAG
>VBAB01000380.1 GCA_005888525.1 Alphaproteobacteria bacterium | reverse complement strand
TCTGCTGCACGAGTTCCTCTCGCCGGTCTCCAACAGGCGCAACGACAACTACGGCGGCAGCGCGGAGAATCGCATGCGCTTGCCTCTCGAGGTCATGCAGGCAGTGCGCGGCGTCGTGCCTCGCACGATAGCGCTCGGCGCCCGCATCACGGGCAGCGATTGGGCGGACGGCGGGCTCACCATCGACGATGCCGTGGCGTTCGCCAAGGCCCTCCAGAAAATCGGGACGGACTATGTGTGCGTGTCGAGCGGGGGCAACGTTGCCACCGCCAAGATCCCGCTGGCGCCGGGCTACCAGGTTCCGTTCGCCGCCAAGGTGAAGGCCGCAACCGGGATCGCCACCCGGGCCGTCGGCTTGATCGCGACGCCCGAGCAGGCCGAAGCCATAATCGCCGAGGGCCAGGCCGACTTCGTCGCCCTGGCGCGTGCCTTCCTCGACGACGCGCGCTGGGTGTGGCACGCGGCCGAGCGCCTGGGTGCGGAGATTTCCTATCCGCCGCAGTATGCGCGGGTGTCGCGCGCGATCTGGCCCGGCGCGGCGCTCGTGCGGCCTTCGTAGGGCGCATTAGCGAAGCGTAATGCGCGATCCTGGCGACGATTGAGAAACGGACACGCAACGAAGCATGAGCAAGACGTCTACTACCGGCGGCGCCGACAAGCCCATGCGTCCCATGACGGACGACGAGGTGATGGCGGCAGCCTTGAGCGACCCCGACGCGCAACCACTCACTGCGGCTCAACTCGCTCGGATGAAGCATACGCCGCGTGCCAAGCTGATCCGCCGGGCGTTTGGTCTCACCCAGGAGGAGTTTGCCGCGCAATTTCAGATTCCCCTCGGCACGCTGAGGGATTGGGAGCAGGGCGTTGCTGAGCCGGATCAGGCCGCACGCGCCTACCTCAGGGTGATCGCCGCCGATCCCGACGCCGTACGCAAGGCCTTGCAGCCGCGGCAGCGCGTAGGGCGCACTAGCGAAGCGTAAATGCGCCGCTCTCCATGCCGTGCGGCGGATTAGGGTTGGCGCCTAATCCACCCTACGTCCTCTCCGCACGCCCATTGTGGGTCGCCGGTAACCGTGATTGCATGGCAGCCGCGGGTCGGGGCGCGTGCCGAGCGGCGGGAGCCTAGTCATGAGTTGGTCGATCAAGCTGTTCGATGTCGGCGGCACGGCCGTGCGCGTCCACCTGACGTTCTTTCTCCTGCTCGCCTGGATCGCGGCCATCCACTGGACACATGGCGGTGCGCCCGAGGCGATTGACGGCGTCCTCTTCATCGTCGCCCTGTTCGTGTGCGTTGTGCTGCACGAGTTCGGCCACGTCTTTGCCGCTCGCCGCTACGGCATCGCCACCTCCGACGTCACCCTTCTGCCCATCGGCGGGGTGGCGTCGCTGGAGCGGATGCCGGAGAAGCCCGGGCAGGAAATCGTGGTGGCGCTGGCGGGCCCCGCGGTCAACGTGGTGATCGCGCTGGCGCTGATGTTCCTCCTGGGAGCGCAGTTCGACCTGTCGCAGATGGCCCAGCTGGAGCAGGCGCAGACCAGCCTGATCGGCCGGATCGCCGCCGCCAACGTGATGCTGTGCGTGTTCAACCTGATCCCGGCTTTTCCCATGGATGGGGGCCGAGTGCTGCGCGCCGTGCTGGCGATCGGCATGGGCTACACGCGCGCGACCCGCGTCGCCGCCTCGATCGGGCAGGGGCTGGCGGTCGCGCTCGGGTTCCTCGGCCTGATGGGCAATCCGCTGCTGGTGCTGGTGGCCGTCTTCATTTTCCTCGCCGCCAGCGGCGAGGCTGGCTACGTGCAGGCGCGCGACTACACGCGCGGCTATCTGGCCTCGCACGCCATGATCACGGCCTATCAGGCCCTGAACCCGGCCTCGACGGCCGACGATGCGGCGGCCCTGCTGCTGCGGACGACGCAACAGGAATTTCCCGTCGTCGATGGGGCGGGCGCGCTGCGCGGCGTGGTGACGCGCGAGAACCTGATCACGGCGCTGCAGGAGAAGGGCGGGGCCGCGCCGGTGCTCGACTTCATGGCGCGGGATGTGCCGACGGTGCCGGAGAACGCGTGCCTCGACAACGTCTTCGAGCTGCTGCGGCGCGGCAGCCAACGCATAGTCGGCGTCGTCGACCGCCAGCAGCGCCTCGTCGGCTATATCACCTCCGAGAACCTGGCCGAGCTGGTGATGATCCAGTCCTCGCGCTCCGCCCGTGCCGAGCGGGCGGCGGCCGCTTGATCAGGCATCCTTGTCGATCAGCTTGACGATGCTGCTCATGTCGAGGTCGCCGAAGCCGTTGGCGACGTGCATGGCGAAGGCGGCGGTGGCGGCGGCGCCGAGCGGGGTCGCGGTCTCCGCCATCTGCGCGGCCGCCTGAGAAAGGCGCAGGTCCTTCAACATCAGCTTTGCCATGAAGCCCGGCTTGTAGCCGTTACTCGAGGCGGATCCCGGCACCGGGCCCGGCACCGGGCACATCCGGGTCAGGATGGTCGAGCTGGCGGTCGAGGTGGAGAGCACGTCGTAGAGCGTCTGGCGGGAGACACCCAGCTTCTCCCCCATGACGAAAGCCTCGGCCGTCGCCAGAGAGATGACCGCTGCCACCATGTTGTTGCAGATCTTCGTCACCTGGCCGAAGCCCGGGCCGCCGCAGTGCACGATGTTCTTGCCCATGTTCTGCAGCAGCGGCAGCGCCTTCGAGAACACCGCCTTGTCGCCGCCGCACATGAAGGTGAGCGTGGCGGCATCGGCGCCGGCGACGCCGCCCGACACCGGCGCATCCAGCATGGCGAAGCCGCGCTCGGCAGCGGCAGCGTGTGCGGCGCGGGCGCTGTCGACATCGATGGTGGAGCTATCGATCAGCACCGTTCCGCGATCGGCGGCTGCGATGACCCCCTCGTCCAGGAACACGGAACGGACGTTGGCGCCGACAGGTAGCATGGTGACGACGAAGTCGACACCCTTGGCCGCATCCTGCACGGAGGAAGCCCGCTTGGCGCCCGACTGGACGACGAAGTTCACCGCCTCCTCGTTGAGGTCATAGACCTTCAGGCTGTGGCCTGCCTTGACGAGGTTGCGGGCCATCAGGCTGCCCATGTTGCCGACGCCGATGAATCCCACGCGTGCCATGACGCTCTCCTGGTTGGGTGATGGGGTGAGGGGGTCAGACCCCTCGCGATCGCGGTTTCGGTAATCCTCAGCGGTCCAGGCGAGGGGTCTGACCCCGTCGTGCCGTCAATGCGACGGCGTGTTGAGGTTCACCGTCACGTTCTTCTTCTGCGTGAAGCTGTCGAGCATGCCCTCGAGCGAGAACTCGCGGCCAATGCCTGACTGCTTGATGCCGCCGTAGGAATGGCCGGGCGACTGGCCCAGCCCCTGGTTGACCTGCACCCAGCCGGCTTCGAGGCTGTGCGCGGCGCGCAGCGCCCGGCCGATGTCGTGCGTCCACACGTAGGCGGCGAGGCCGTAGTGGGAGTCGTTGGCCATGGCGAGAGCCTCGGCCTCGTCGGTCCAGGGAATCGCGACCAGCACGGGGCCGAAGATCTCCTCGCGCGCCAGGCGCCAGTCGTTGGCGGCGTTGGCGAACACCGTCGGAATGGCGAAATAGCCCTGGGCCAGCGGGCCGGTCTTCGGCGGCAGGCCGCCGAACAGCAGCTTGCCGCCCGGCTGCTTCATGCCCTCCTCGACGTAGCCGCACACCTTCTTGAACTGCTTCTCGTTGATGATGGCGCCGACATCGGTCGCCTCATCGAGCGGGTCGCCGATCTTCAGCTTCTTGGTCTTCTCCGCGAGCTTGCCGAGGAAATCGTCGAAGATGTCGGCGTGCAGGAAGAGGCGCGAGCCGGCGGTGCACGACTGGCTCTGGCGCGTGAAGCGCATGGCCGCGATGATGCCGTCGACCACCCAGTCCTCGTTGGCGTCGGGATAGACGATGGAGGGGCTCTTGCCACCGAGCTCGAGCGAGACGGGCACGATGCGCTCGGACGCCGCCCGCATGATGAGCTTGCCGACCTCGGTGGAGCCGGTGAAGGAGAGCTTGCGCACACCTGCATGGGCGGAGAGCGCGGCCCCCGCCTCCTCGCCATAGCCGGTCACGACATTGAGCACGCCGTTGGGCAGATGCTCCTGGCAGATGGCAGCGAGCCACAGCACGCCCAGGGGCGCGTCCTCGGCGGCCTTCAGCACCAGCGTGTTGCCGGCGCACAAGGCGAGTGCGATCTTGAGCGCCCCGAGGATGACCGGCGCATTCCAGGGAATGATGGCGCCGACCACGCC
>VBAB01000379.1:4915-5214 GCA_005888525.1 Alphaproteobacteria bacterium | reverse complement strand
GCACGCACACCAGGGCCTTCGACTGGCGCGCGGCCAGCAGGATGTCGAGCAGCTTCTCGTCGCCCACGTTGAGCAGGTCGTAGGTCATGAACACTTTGAGCGTGGAGTGGCCCTGCGCCACCAGGACAGGCACATGCTCCTGGAGGGTGACGTCGGTCGGGTCGGCGATGATGAGGTGGAACGTGTAGTCGATCACCGCTCCCTTCTTGGCCAGCGCCATGTAATCGCCGACCACCGTCATCATGTTCATGCCCCGGTGCTGGGCGGCGAAGCAGATGACCGAAGTCGTGCCGCCGTGC
>VBAB01000379.1:0-4902 GCA_005888525.1 Alphaproteobacteria bacterium | reverse complement strand
CGTATCGGCGTTGACGATGCCGGCGGCCGAGAGCTGCTCGATGTGGGCGTGCGCGTCGACACCTCCGGGCAGCACGAGCCGCGCCTTGGCGTCGATCTCCCTGGTGCCGGCGGGCAGGTTGCGGCCGATGGCAACGATCACGCCCTCCTTGATGCCGACGTCGGCGTCGAACTCGTCGACGGCCGTGGCAACCCGGCCCGCGCGGATCACGCAATCGAATTGGGCTTGTGGCATCTGGCGTACTCCTTGGTGGTCTTCGGCTCGGTGCGCCTTTTCTGGCGTACATCGTCGAGAATTTACGGCAGGACGCAGGTTTCGGGCTGCAGATTTCTCGCGCCATGGCGACACGCCCGTTCTCGGCTCGCCCACGGGTCTCGCATGCGCAAGCGGCCGCGTATGCGGTTCTGGCCTCCCGACCACGATATCTGCGCGATCGCGCTCGACGTCCCGGGCGTGCACCATGAAAGGGTTTCCTGCACGAGGCGGTGGCGAGCGTCAACCGACCACGTTTCAGAACGAGCTTAAATCGCGGCAACCTCTAATGTACTCACAAGCTGCGCGCGACTATTGCCGTGACGGGCGGCAAACCGATCCTATGACCATCGGGCCGAATCGTATCTTGCGTAATTGCGCTTCCATGGCTGCATGCGGCGGAAAATCAGACAAACCAGCCGATCACCATTCCACCGACGCAGGCTGCCATGGCGGCTGTGGACCCCCATCCGAGCCATCGCAGCCAGCCGTCGATTGTGAATTTGCCCATGACCTTGCGTTGCGCGGTCATCACCATCATCACGGCCATCACTGGCACGGCCACCACCCCGTTGATCACCGCGCTCCAATACAAAGCCTTGATGGGGTCGAGCGGGGTGAGCGTGATACCCATGCCGAGCATGGCCGACAGGACCAACGTGCCATAGAACGCCGGCGCTTTCCCTGGCCTGCGCGCGAGGCCCACCGGCCACTTGCAGGCCTCTCCGACCGCATAGGCGGCGGAGCCCGCCAGCACCGGGACTGCTAGCATACCGGTGCCGATAATGCCGAGCGCGAACACCAGGAAGGCGAAGTCACCGGCAATGGGCCGCAGCGCCTCGGCGGCCTGCGTGGAGGTTTCGATCGTCGTCACGCCGTTCGCGTGCAGGGTTGCCGCGGTGGTGAAGATGATGGCAAGCGCGATTGCATTCGAGAACCCCATGCCGGCAAGCGTATCTGCACGGATGCGCTCGAAGGCTTCGGATGCCTGGTGTGGCGCCCTGAGCAGCGGCCGCTCGAGACGGTTGATCCGTTGGTCCTCGGCCTCCTGCGAGGCCTGCCAGAAAAACAGGTAGGGAGATATGGTCGTCCCGAAGATCGCAAGCAGGGTCGTGAAGAACTCGTGGCTCCAAACGATGCGCGGGACGAAGAGACCGAACAGGGCTTCACCCCAGGGAATCTCGATCGCAAACAAGGCCGCAACATAGGCGAAGAGACTCAAGGTCATCCATTTCAGCAAAGAGACATAGCGGGCATAGGTCATAAATACGATCGCGACCACCGAGGCGCTTCCTAGGATAACCACGTACAGCGGGGCCGGCCCCCCAATCAGCAGTCGAACCGCATTGCCCATTGCGCTGAGGTCGGCGCCGATATTGACCGTGTTGGCGACGAACAAGAGGGCGACCACGCCATACAGCAGCCAGCCCGGATAGTGTCGGCACAGGTTGCCGGCGATGCCGTGACCAGTGGTTCTCCCGATCCGGGCGCTGATCTCCTGGATAGCGGCCATCAAGGGATAGGTGAGCAACATAGTCCAGCCGATGCCGAAACCAAGCTGCGCACCGGCCTGGCTGTACGTTCCAATACCCGAGGGATCGTCGTCGGAGGCGCCGGTGATGAGACCTGGCCCCAGCGCCTCGAGGACGGGCAGTGCAAGGCCTTGGGGCTGACCGGCGGGGCGCTGGGGGTCTGACGTCGTCACGGTCGCTCTCGCCCGGTTGCGCAGGCACCGGGACCTATCCGGGCAGAACTACAACTGGCGGGCGTCGAATTGGTTCTCGAAGATCGCAATAATCCTGCCAGGAACAGCGCCAACAGCTTTGACGGCGCCTACGTGAAGGTCCAACTCGACGTGCACGAAGAGGCGGTCGCACTGTTCGTTCGCAACCGACGTCGCCGCGGCACGCGGCGCGCTCAATTGGCTCGAGCGCGCACCCCCGCATTGACTTTGGGAGGGGACGTGTCATCCCGGTGCTCGTCACCGGGATCCAGCTGTCCACAGCCGCCTGAGCAAGCTGGGTGGATCCCGGGCACAAAGCCCGGGATGACAACGTTGGCGAGGCCACCGGTCGATGCTGGAGCTCCTGATCCTCGCCGCCGTGGCGGTCGCCGGCTATGCCGGCGCGTCGAGCTGGTCGATGCCGGCAGGCGCGGCGGCGCTGACGATCGCCAGCTGGTGGCGCAAGGTGCGGCTGCTGCGCCAGTACCCGCAAGTGCCCTTCAGCTCCAAGATGACCACCTATCTCGTCGTCAGCATCGTCATCTACATCGGCCTGGCGGCCGCCAGCTACGGCGCAGGCCAAGCCTTGCGCAGATGGCTCGCCGACTGACGTGCGGCAGGTTGCCCACTGCATCAGAAGAGCGGCCGTGGTTCGACAAGCTCACCACTGCGTCGGAGAAAAGCCGCCGCCGCACATGCCGCCCTCGTCCTGAGCCTATCGAAGGACGGCCGCGCCCGCCTTGCTGTGGTTCTCACGGGTTCGTAGCCATCTCCTGCCCCTTGAGACGCCGCGCCGTCGTCTTCGGCCCCTCCGCCTCGGCGGCGGCGAGGATGCTGGCCGGCAGGTCGCGGCCGCGCATGATGCCCACGACCTCCATCGGCGCGTCCACGCCGCGCACGTTGACGATCAGCACCGGGCCCGCGTCGTCCAGGCAGCCGGCGTAGGTGGCGACGTCAGATGACATGACGATCTGGAAGCCCTTCTGCTTGGCCACCGCCTCGAGCCGGCTCGCCACGTTGACGGCGTTGCCCACCACCGTGAGGTCCACCGCCTCGCCGTAGCCGATGCGGCCGATCAGCATGGGGCCGGCATGAATGCCGATCCCGACCCGCAGCGGCTTGCCGATCTCGAGGCCGAGCTTGGCATTGACGTGGTCGAGAGCGAGGTCGATGGCGCGTGCCGCCCGCAGCACCTGGCGGCAGCCGGCCTCCACGCCGTGGCGCTGGCCGAATATGGCGAGCAGGCCGTCGCCCAGGAACTTGTCGATCCAGCCGCCGTGGGTGTGGATGGCGGCGCCGGCGGCCGCGAAGAACTCGTTCAGGATGAAAACCACGTCGTAGGGCAGGCGGCTCTGCGACAGCTGGGTGAAGTCGCGCAGGTCGAGAAACATCACGGCCAGGCTCTTCTCCACCCCAGCCGAGTCCAGCTCCTGCAGCTCGGCGCCTTCCGGCCCGGTGCTGGCCGGCCGCAGCAGGCGCGTGATGGTCATCGCGCTTGCCGGCCGGACCTGGCAGGCCAGGCGCACGTTGGGCGGCGCGGCGATGCTGGCGAGCGTGATGGCTTCCGGGTAGCCGGGCGGAGAAAGCGAGCCGGCACCCTCGTCGATGCGCACGCGGCAGGTCGAGCAGCGCGCGCGCCCGCCGCAAACGGAAGCGTGCGGGATCTTGTTCATGCGGCTGATCTCGAGCAGCGTCGGCCCGAACGGCACCCGCACGGTCGGGCCGCCAGTGTACGTGATGGCCATCTTGGGCCGGGTGCTCAGCAGGAATTGGCGCGCGCCGATGCACAGAGCGATGAAGGCCAGGAGGCCGGCAAAGCCGAAGCGGACGATCCACCGGTAAAGCTCGAGGCTCGCGCCGTCGGCGGCGTTCGGCCAGTGCGTCAGCTTCTTCACGCTGGCGAACATCTCCGCGTTCTCGATCGATGAGGCCACCTTTTGTCCCGACACCATGAAACCGCCGAGTGCGGCGAGCGGCACGGCGATGGCGATGAACAGCAGCACGGGCAGAGCGGCGCGGTAGGGCGGATAGAGCCGCAGCCAGTAGTGGATGCCGATGCAGCCGTGCAGCCACACGATGAGCAGAAGCGTGCTCTGCAGGATGGCGCTTGCCGGCCACAGGCGCGCCAGCTCGTAGAGGTAGTTGTCCTCTACGCCGAAGTACACGTGCGCGATGCGCGTATTGACGATGTGCGGCAGCAGCAGGAACGGGATGAGCAGCCCGAGGCCGAGCTGGAACAGTTCCCAGGGGGGAAGCCGCAGCGTGGTGCGCCGCGCCAGCTTGAAGAGCCCGAGCCCGATATGCGTCACCAGCGCCAGCGCCAGCACGATCGTGCCGGGCAGGGAGCGGGTCACCACTTGGCGCCACGCCTGCACTTCGTGCATCGTCCCCAGATCCACCAGGCCGACCGCGTGGTTGAGAAAATGCGTGGTGGCGAAGGTGAACAGGATCAGGCCGGTGGCGATCCTCAAGCGCTGCGCGATGCCGCCCCGAAGCAAGATGTGCATTGGATTCCAGGCCCTGCGCTATCCCACCTCAGATGGCGCACAGCATAAGCCCTTGCGCCTGAAATGAGAATAGACGGGGTCACTCCCTTGCAAGCCCGCTTCAGCCCATGGGTCGCTCGCCGAGGGGTGTGCCACTCGGCTGGGGACGCGCCGCCCGGTCCGCCCGGTGCTCGCGCGCCACGTAGGTGTAGACGGCGGGCGTCACGAACAGGGTGAAGATCGTGCCGATGGTCATGCCGGCGGCGATGACGATGCCGATGGAGAAGCGGCTGGCGGCTCCCGCCCCGCTGGCGGTGAGCAGCGGCACCATGCCGACCACCATGGCGGCGGTGGTCATGAGGATGGGACGCAGCCGAATGGCCGCCGCCTTCTCGATGGCCGCGCGGCGGGAGAGCCCCTCGCTCTCCTGCAGGCGGTTGG
>VBAB01000378.1 GCA_005888525.1 Alphaproteobacteria bacterium | reverse complement strand
AAAGTTCTCCCACACGCAGCTGGTGCAATTGGCGGCGGTGACCCCGCCGCGATGCATGTCCTCGAAGACGCTGCGGCCGAAATTGGAGACATTGAGGCCGTCGATGACGATCAACTGATCGTGGAGCTTGGACACTGTACGTTCCTTCCCTGGGGCTGGGTTTGGAGCGGTCCGATCACGCCGCGCGCGTGCCGGCTCAGTTTTGCTCAAATGTGCGGTTGGCGAAAGGGCGCCGGTTGGACCCATGCTCCGTCCAACAAGATGAACGCCAGGCGTCATCGGCATAGGCGACCGGTCATCGAATGTTCGTGGGTTTGGTCGACACAGCTGTATGGGCGGCATCAGGCGGAATGTCTGTTGCCGGGACCTTTGCTCCGTGTCGGCCGGGCGGGGAGCGCCGAAGGCGATCAGTGACCGGCCATGTGTCGGCCGATGGTGTGGCGGTCGGTCTTGGAGACGGGCGAGACGTAGTTGATCTTGCCCTCCGACATGACGGCGACGCGATCGGCGAGCTCGAGGATCTCGTCGAGGTCCTCCGACACCAGCAGCACGGCGGCGCCGCGGTTGCGCTGCTCCATGATCTGCGCGCGGATGTCAGCGACCGAGGCGAAGTCGAGCCCGAAGCAGGGGTTGGCGACGATCAGCACGTCGACGTCGCCGGAGAGCTCCCGCGCCAGCACCGCGCGCTGCACGTTGCCGCCCGACAACGTCTCCATCGCGCTCTCGGGCGAGGACGCCTTGACGCGGTAGGCCTTGATGAGCTCGCGCGCCCTCTCCCGCATCGGTCCTGGCGACAGCCACCAGCCCGTGCTCAGCGGCGGCTTGTCGTAGGACCGGAAGGCCATGTTCTCGGCCACCGTCATGCGCGGCACGGTGGCGTTCTTCAGCGGCTCCTCGGGCAGGCCGAACACCTTGAAGCGATCGAAGTCATGCCGTGTCGGCTCGAAGCGCTCGCCGCGGATGAAGATGCCGCCGTCATCGAGAGCCCGCTGGCCCGCCAGCACCTCGACCAGATCGGACTGGCCGTTGCCGGAGACGCCGGCGATGCCGACGATCTCGCCGGCGTGCACCTTCAGATTGAGCGCATTGATCGCCGGCAGCCCTTCGGCATCCTCGGCGTAGAGGCCGGACAGGTCGAGGACGACCTCGTGGTGCGGCAGCTCCTTGCGCTTGGCGGTTTCGCGTAGGGCCGTGTCGCCGATCATCATGCGCGCCATGTCCGGGGTGGTGACCTCGCCGACCTTGCCGCCGCCGACGTGCTTGCCGCGCCGCAGCACCGTCACGGCATCGGCGAACGCCGTCACCTCGCGGAACTTGTGGGTGATCATGACGACCGTGATGTCCTTGGCCTGCGCCATCTGCTTCAAGAGGCCCAGGATCTCGTCGGCCTCGCCCGGCGTCAGCACCGAGGTCGGCTCGTCCAAGATCATGAAGCGCTGATCGAGATAGAGCAGCTTCAGGATCTCCAGCTTCTGCTTCTCGCCGGCCGCCAGTGCGGAGACCGGCGCGTCGAGCGGCACCCGGAACGGCATCTTGTCGAGGAATTCTTCCAGCCGCCGCTTCTCCGCGCCCCAGTTGATGATGGCCGGCGTATCCGCGCGGTTGATGACGAGGTTCTCGGCGGCCGTGAGAGAGGGCACCAGCGTGAAATGCTGGTAGACCATGCCGATGCCGTTGGCGCGCGCATCCTTCGGATTGGAGATGTCGATCTCCTTGCCGTTGAGCAGCACGGTGCCCTCGTCCGCCGTATAGAAGCCCATGATGCACTTGACGAGGGTCGACTTGCCCGCCCCGTTCTCGCCGAGCAGCGCGTGGAAGGAGCCGGCGGGGATGTTGACGCTGACGTTGTCGAGCGCCGTCATCGCCCCGAAGCGCTTCGTCATGTTGATGGCTTCGAGCGACGGAGCCTTGCCACGTTCTTCAATGGGCACGATTTTTACGTCCTACGCTATCTCGTCGATCGGTTGTCGGCAGGTTGGATCGAGATGCCATACGTGTAGCTTGGAAGGCCCCCTCATCCGGCCCTTCGGGCCACCTTCTCCCCAAGGGGAGAAGGGGCTGTGGCGCGCCTTCGTCAATACGCCGCCGTGGCAGCTTAGCATCATCGGACCACGCAACTGCCCCTCTCCCCATCGGGGAGAGGACGTGAGGCCATGACTTACGGCGGCGCGCAAGGGGAGAGATACACACACTACCTCGGCGGAGCGGCCGTAAGTCATTTGGCCGAACTGGTGAGGGGGGACTCGTCGCTCCCAACTTCATGGTAGTCCCTCGATGAGCGCGCCGGAGTTGGATACGGCGCCGAACACGCCGCCTTGCATCTTCACCATCTTGACGGCGGCGGCGTGGTTGCCGGCGTCGGTGGCCGCGCAGCAGTCCTCCACCAGCACGCACTCGAAGCCGCGATCGTTGGCCTCGCGCATGGTGGTGTGGACGCACACGTCCGTCGTGATGCCGGTCAGCACGAGGTTGCGGATGCCCGTGGTGTGCAGCAGCAGCTCCAGATCGGTGGCGCAGAAGGAGCCCTTGCCCGGCTTGTCGATGACGCATTCGCCTGAGGCCGGCGCCAGCTCGGGGATGATCTCCCAGCCTGGCTCGCCGCGCACCTGCCGCACGGGCCCGGATCGCCGATGCCGGCGCCGATCTGGCGCGAGCGCCAGCGCTTGTTGGCGGGCAAGTCGGCCAGATCGGGGCGGTGGCCCTCGCGCGTGTGGAAGATGTGATAGCCCTTGGCGCGCATGGCGGCGAGCAGGCGCCTGATCGGCGCGATCGGCGCACGCGTCAGCGAGATGTCGTAGCCCATCTTGTCGACGTAGCCGCCTTCCCCGCAGAAGTCGGTCTGCATGTCGATGATCATCAGCGCCGTGTTGGCCGGCCTGAGGTCGCCGTCGAAGGGCCAGGCGTAGGGATCCGCCTTTATTGTGGGCATGAGCCACCTCCGACGGTTTGACACCAACTTGCGAACCAGTTGTCATCCCGGCGCTTGTCGCCGGGATCCATCCCACCTCTGGCGTTCGGGGATGGTTGGATGCCGGGGACAAGCCCCGGCACGACACTTGTGGGCATCGTTGGAGACATATCGTCAGCGCGTCATCGACAGCTCACCCGGCACGGCGCGCATGGCGCGCTTGGAGCCGGCCGAGGCGATCATGATGAGAAGGGTCAGGATGTAGGGCGCCGCGTTGAAGAAGTAGTAGCCCTGGGTGATGCCGACCGACTGTAGGGAGGGGCCGAGTGCGCCCGCGGCGCCGAACAGCAGGGCGGCCAGCACGCACTTCAAGGGATCCCAGCGCGCGAAGATGACGAGGGCGACCGCCATCAGACCCTGGCCCGAGGAGAGGCCCTCGTTCCAGGAGCCGGGGTAGTAGAGCGAGAGGAAGGCGCCGGCGATGCCGGCGAGGAAGCCGCCCGCGGCGGTGGCGAGGAACCGCACCAGGTCGACCGAGATGCCCATGGCGCGCGCGGCGGGCGCGCTGTCGCCGGTGGTACGCAGGATCAGGCCCCAGCGCGTGTTGCGCAAGCCCCACGCCAGGAAGGTGGCCACTGCCAGACCGACCAGGAACAACGGGTTGACGTCCAGCGCCTGGCGCAGCGCCGGGGACACGCCCAGCCATTCGCCGATCGGCACCGAGGGCAGGCGCGGCGCGGTCGGCTGGATGTAGGGCTTGCCGAAGAAGAAGGCGAGGCCGACGCCGAACGACATCATGGCGATGCCGATGGCGACGTCGTTGACGCGCGGCAGCTTGCAGATGAAGCCGTGCATGGCGCCGAGCAGCATGCCCACCCCGCCGGCGCCGAGCACGCCCACCCACGGCGACCCGGTGCGGTAGGAGGTCATGTAGGCCACCATGGCGCCCAGCACCAGCGTGCCCTCCAGCCCCAGATTGATGCGACCCGATTTCTCCGTGATGGTCTCGCCCAGCGCCACGAACATGAAAGGCGTGGAGACGCGGATCGCGCCGCCGATCATGGCGATCAGGACGGTTGCCAGCGCTGCTTCGCTCATACGCGGTCGGCGCTCCTCTCGCCGCTGAAGATCTTGAACCGGCCGTAGAGGGTCTCCGAGGCCAGCAGGATGACGAAGATGAAGCCCTGCAGCACCAGCACGGTGGCGTCGGGCAGGTCCATGCGGCGCTGGATCAGGCCGCCTGATGCGGCGATGCCCCCGAACATGATGGCGACCGGAATGATGGCGAGCGGGTTGTGGCGCGCCAGGAACGAGACCAGGATGCCGGTGAAGCCGTAGCCGGCGGCGAGCGAGGCATTGGCACGGCCATGGATGGCCGCGACCTCGAAGAAGCCGGCAAGTCCGGCGCAGGCCCCCGCGATCATCGAGCAGGCGACGATCAGCTTGCCGACGGGCAACCCCTGCGCGGATTGCCGCCGGTGATGCGGGCGGCGAAACCGAAGGTGGTGCGCGACATCAGCACGTACAGAACGATGGCGAGCAGAACGCCGACCGCGAGGCCCCAGTGCACGTCGGTACCGGGAATCCTGCCGATCATGTTGTCGTCGCCGATCGGGAAGGTCGAGGGCTTGTTGGCGGAGCCAGGATCGCGCAGCGCGCCTTCGACGAAGAAGTTCATGATGGCGATGGCGATGTAGGTGAGAAGCAACGAGGCGATCGTCTCGTTGACGCCGCGCTTGTGGCGTAGGTAGCCGGCGAGCCCGACCCAGATGGCGCCGGCCGTGACGGCGGCCAGCGCCATCACGGCAAGCAGCACGATCGCGGGGGCGTGGCCGATCAACGGCAAGGCGATCGCAGCCGCCGAGA
>VBAB01000996.1 GCA_005888525.1 Alphaproteobacteria bacterium | reverse complement strand
TGTTTGCGCCCGGCCTGCACGCGGGAACCGACCGAGCATCCGCAGGGTTTCGAGGATCGCGGCACGGACGCGCACGGCGGCAGCGGGATTCTTGGAGCGAATGTAGTCACCAATCGCCGCCAAATCCTGAGTGGCTCGCGGCGTGAAGCGCAGCCTCATGGATCGAATCGGCGGAACGCGGCCTCAACCTCCGCTTCGCTGGCGAAATCCCCGCGCTTGGCCTGTGCAAGCCCTTCGAGTACCGCTGGCAAATGGGCCGAGTCGACAGCCTCCGGCAGGTCTTCGTTGCCGACGAGCTCGAGCATAGTGCGCGCGATCTCGTCCTGGGTGTCCTGCGGCAGCCGCCGCACCGCTTCGAGAGCTTTGTCGAGAAGTTTCGTCATGGACAAATCATAGGGGAGCGATTGGCTTCCGTCGAGGTGCCCGTAGTGGACAATGAGTATGGGGGACTAGGAGTGTCCCCCTCCCTGTCGCTCTTCACGCCGGGGAGGGGGAGTCGATTCACGTCTTCTTCTGCTGCTTCGGTTTCTTCGCCTTCGCCTCATCGCTTTCGGTCCCGGGCTCGACATAGCGCGGGAACACGCCCGTTGGCGGTGGGATGGCGGTACCGGGGACAAGCCGCCCCGCCTCGCCCAGTGCCTTGAAGCTGCGCGCATCCGGTCCCTGCCCCAGGCCGTCGAGCAGCTTTGCCGCGCCGACCGGAGAGAATGGTCTCCATGCGCGCAAAATCGGTCTTGCGCTTGGCCCATGGCTCCTCGCCGGCGAAGTAGCGGTTGGCGTCCGCCACCACGCCCCACACGGCGTCGAGATAGTGCTTGATGCCCTGCCGGTCCATGGCCTCGCGTACTTTGGGATAGAGCGCATCGGCTGCCGCCAGAACGGTTTTATCCGCCTCGGTCAGCGTGCCAGGCGCCGGGATCTTGCCGCCGCAGTTCTTGTCGATCATCGACAGCGAGCGCTGAGCCAGGTTGCCCAGGTCATTGGCGAGATCGGCATTGATGCGGTTGGCGATGGCCTCGGGGCTGTAGGTCCCGTCCTGTCCGAAGGCCGCCTCGCGCAGGAAGAAGTAGCGAACCTGGTCGACACCGTAGGCCTTCACCAGATCGAACGGATCGACCACGTTGCCGACCGACTTCGACATCTTCTCCCCGCGGTTGTAGAGGAAGCCGTGGGCAAACACGCGCTCGGGTACCGCGATGCCGGCTGACATCAGGAACGCCGGCCAATAGACAGCGTGGAAGCGCACGATGTCCTTGCCGATGATGTGCACGTCGGCCGGCCAGTAGCGCCACCGCTCGGCTTTCTCGTCCGGGAAACCCGCCGCCGTAATGTAATTGGTCAGAGCATCGACCCACACGTACATGACGTGCTCTGCCGCGTTCCTCGATGCATCACGCTTCTGCCCGGGCACCTTGATGCCCCAGTCGACCGTGGTTCGCGAGATCGACAGGTCCTGCAGGCCGGTCTTGACGAAGCTTGCCACCTCGTTCCTGCGCTCGGGCGGCAAAATGAAGTCCGGATGCTTCTCGTAGTGCGCGAGCAGCTTGTCCTGATAGGCCGACAGCCGGAAGAAATACGTCTCCTCCTCCGTCCATTCCACCGGCGAGCCCAACGGCTCGCGGCGGACTCCGTCGGATCCGAGCGTCGTCTCTTTCTCGTCGAAATAAGCTTCCTGCCGCACGGAGTACCAGCCGGCGTACTTGTCGAGGTAGATATCGCCGGCCTTCTCCATGCGCCGCCAGATCTCCTCCGAGGAGCGATGATGCCGCGGCTCGGTGGTGCGGATGAAATCGTCCTGGCTGACGTTGAGGGCGACCATCATGTCGCGGAAGCGCTGCGAGTTGCGGTCAGCGAGCGCCTGCGGGCTGAGCCCTTCGGCCACCGCGGTCTGCTTCATCTTGAGGCCGTGCTCGTCGGTGCCGGTCAGGAAGAACACGTCCTTGCCGTCGAGCCGCTCGAAGCGCGCGATCGTGTCCGTGGCCAGCGCCGTGTAGGCATGGCCGATGTGGGGGGCGCCGTTCGGGTAGAAGATCGGCGTGGTGATGTAGAATTTCTGCTGCCCGCTCATGGTTGCAGGTCCCGTTCGAGTGGCTGATCTTTTTAGCGAAGAATGGTC
>VBAB01000368.1 GCA_005888525.1 Alphaproteobacteria bacterium | reverse complement strand
AAGCCAACGGCCATTACGGCGAGGATGCGGCCTTCGGCCGCTACCAGCGGCGCCATGCGGAACCGGAATTGGCGGCAAACGGCGCAGAGCACGATCCGCCCGTCAACGGCCACGAGCTCCTTGGTCAAGCCAATGGCTTCGTGTGGCACGACGCGCAAGAGCCGGCTGACCGGCATGGCACCCCGAGCCCGGAGCTGGTCGCCGAAGAGCCGCTCTATGCGCACGCTCCTCCGGTGCGCGCTGCCGGGTCGCCCATGCTGGGCTCACTGCGACGCGCGTGGGCCCGCCTGCTGCCCAGGCGCCAAAATCGCCGCCACGAGCCGCGAGTGCCGCGCTGGCCGGATCCCGGCATCGAGCCCGAGAGGATCGCCAACCGGTTCGCGCGCTCCCGCAACGGCGCATGAAGTCCACCCGCTTCGATAGCAGATCGGGCGCCGGCCGCGTCCCATCGCGCGCCAGCGCTCAATCATTATTTAACCGTAATGGCGCCTAATACTGAAGCAACGAGACGAGCTCGTGTCCCCGAGCTTCCCCGTACCCCGCGCCAGAGAGAACACAATGCGCTTGAGGCCTCCGCTTCGCGTCAGCGTGACACGGCACGAAGAGAAGGAGCAGAAGCTCCAGGAGTTCATCTTCCAGCACCTGGCCGGCGCGCAGCACGGGGGCGACGCGAGCCACGCGACGCATCTCCTCATCATCGCCCGCTCGCTGGAAAGCCCCCTCGTCAAGGCGGTCGCCGGCCTCACGAACGAGATCACGGCTGCCGGCCTGTCGGCGCGCATGATCCTCGCCCAGGTCGATCGCGAGCCGCTGCCCGAGGAGTGGGGCCGCGCGATCACCTTCTCGCACGAGATCCGCTGGGCCAAGCACCCGCGCCTGATCGAGGCGCACGAGCAGCTCGTCCTCGGCCCCGAGACCTGCTGGATCGGCGACTGCATGCGCCGCGATCCCGCCAAGTGCGATGCCTACGAGAGCTATGTCGAAGACTGCGGCGAGGCGGCAGGCTGCGCTGCAGTTTCCTTCGAGCGCCTGTGGCTTGCGAGCCAGCCCCTGATGAGCCAGGTCGCCCGCCGGGTCGGCGGCGGGATCGGCCCCGGCAGCCCGCTGCCGATCATCGAGGCCGCCCCCCAGCCCACCGCCGGCACGCGGCATTGAGGGGCAGGCAGTGGGCAATAGGCAGTCGGCAGTAGCTGGAAGGGGTCGCCGAGCGGTCTAATCTCCGCTACTGCCTACTGCCCACTCACTACTGCCTCACCCCTCCAATGCGCATCGAGTACCACCGCACGCTGCTCGCCGACCGCGTTCGCAACGCGGCCTTCCAGGCGGCGCTCGCGCGGCTCGTCGTCAAGGGCGAGACGACGGTGGCCGATATCGGGGCGGGGACCGGTTTCCTCGGCTTCCTGGCGGCGAAGCTCGGGGCCAAGCGGGTGGATCTGTACGAGGCAGCCGAGGTCGCCGACGTGGCGCGCAAGCTGCTGCGCCTCAACCGGCTGCCCAACTGCCGCATTGCCCACGTGCACTCGACCGACGTGGCCTCGCCGGAGCGGGTCGACGTCATCGTGTGCGAGACGCTCGGCAACTATCCCTTCGAAGAGAACATCATCGCCACGCTCAACGACGCCCACGCGCGCTTCCTGAAGCCGGGCGGGGTGATCATTCCGAAGAGCGTCGAGCAGCTCGTCTGCCCCGTGACGGCCGAGCGTCTCTATCGCGAGCTCACCGCATGGGACAACGTCGGCCACGACCTCGACTTCGCGCCGGCCAAGGCCATGAGCCTCAACAACATCTACGTGCGCTGGCTGAGCCCTGACGACCTGCTCGAGGGCGGCGCCGCGGCGGTGCGCTGGGACAAAGTCGCGTTCGATCGCCGCAACAAGACGACGCGCGCGGGCGAGGCCGCCTGGCGCGCGCGCCGGCCGGCCACCATCTACGGGGTGGCGCTGTGGTGGAATGCGGAGCTGGCGCCCGGGATCGACCTCTCCACGGGGCCGCTGGCGCCACGCACGCATTGGGAGCAGCTCTACCTGCCGGCGCTCTCACCGATTGCCGTCCAGGCCGGGCAGACGTTGCGGGTCCGCCTGCGCTCCACCACGTCCGACGAGAAGGGCACCAATGTGACCTGGACGCTAACCTTGAGCGATGCCGCTGGCCGCGAGGTGCTGCGCCAAGCCCTCGACCTGGAGAAGGGGTATTTGCCGTGAGTGTTCGCTGTCCCCATTCTTTTTCAGAATGGGGAGAGGGCTAGGGTGACCCGACCCTCTCCCCGTGAAGGACGGGGAGAGGGAGAAGTGACCTCAGTCGTGGATGCGCATAACGGCTTCGATCTCGACGGTGATCTGCATCGGCAACGACCCCATGCCCACAGCCGAGCGTGCGTGCCGACCGCGCTCGCCCAGCACGGCAACGAACAGGTCCGAGCAGCCGTTGATCACCTTGGGCTGGTCGGTGAATTCGGGCAGTGCATTGACCATTCCCAGCACCTTCAGCACTTCGATCCTGGACAGCTCGCCGACGGCCACCTTTGCCGCTGCAAGCAGGCCGAGGCCAACCAGCTTCGCATGCTCGTAGGCTTGCTCGACGGTGACGTCTCGGCCGACCTTGCCGGTGGCGAAGGAGCCGTCTGGGCGTCGCGGCCCCTGACCGGAGAGGTAGAGCGTGTTGCCGTTGATCTTGTAGGGCAGGTAGGTCCCGACCGGCTTTGGGACCTCGGGCAAGGCCAAGCCCATCGAGGCAAGTTTCGCTTCCGGTGTCATCGGCATGTCTCCCAGAGTTCGCGCGGACGGCTGCGCAACAGAAGAGCTCTATGTTGACGTTCTAGCATCAAAGAGCCCATTTCCTGGCTCCGGCGCCAGGAGGGGCCGATAGGCAACGTTGCGGCTTTGCGGCAGGATGCGCGCAACCCCGAACTCCAGAGATCGCAGAAAGAGGAATGTCATGAGTCTCAAAGGTAAGACCGCTGTCGTCACCGGGTCGACCTCGGGCATCGGTCTGGGCATCGCCCATGCGCTCGCCCAGGACGGCGCCAACGTGGTTCTCAACGGGCTCGGCACCGAGAAGGACAACGAGAAGGCTATCGCCGAGGTCAAAAAGCATACCACCCGCATCGCCTTCGACCCGGCAAACATGCTCCGCCACAATCAGATCGCGGAGATGATCGCCAAGGCGGAGCGCGACTTCGGCTCGGTCGACATCCTGGTGAACAACGCCGGCATCCAGCACGTGGCGCCCGTGGAGGAGTTCCCCATCGAGCAGTGGGACTCGATCATAGCCATCAATCTGACCTCGGCCTTCCACACGACGCGCGCGGCTGTGCCCGGCATGAAGAAGCGCAAGTGGGGGCGCATCATCAACATCTGCTCGGCGCATTCGCTCAGGGCCTCGCCCTTCAAGAGCGCCTACGTCTCCGCCAAGCACGGGCTCGCCGGCTTCACCAAGACGGTGGCGCTCGAGCTTGCCGAGCACGGTGTCACCGCCAACGCCATCTCACCCGGGTTCGTGTGGACGCCGCTGGTCGAGAAGCAGATACCCGACCTGGCGAAGTCGGAGAACATCACGCTGGAGCAGGCGAAAAAGCAGGTGCTGTCGCGACAGCCGACCAACCAGTTCGTCACGGTGGAGCAGGTCGCCGCCCTTGCAGCCTTCCTGGCGAGCGAGGCGGCAGCATCGATCACCGGCGCCAACTACTCGATTGACGGCGGCTGGACCGCCCAATAGCTGGAGCCGTGCCGGGCGAGGCCGATGTCAGTTCGTGGGCGGCTTGCGCGCCGTCTCATAGGTGTGCGTCGCCGACGGACCGCCGTTGCCCCGCAACAGAGCGGCCGCGATGAATCCGACTGCGGCAATCGTCAATAGCGCAGCGATCACGATCTCGCGCATCCATCGTCGCACCCGGCGCTGATGGGGATGCTCGCCAATATCGGATCGATTCTCCATCACGGAATAAAGGCTGGCGCAAAGGAGCTTTTCCAGAGCGCCAAAAGCCGCGCGACAGATCGGCACAGAGCCACGCGGCCCGAGGTCCCCAGCTGCTCTAGAGACCGCGCATCACGCAGCCCAGCACCAGGACGAGGTAGGCGCCCCACATGGCGTAGAACTGAGCGTAGTCGGCCGTGAGCAGCGGAACGTTGGCGCCGAAGACGCGCGTGAACAACACGGCGAGCGACAGAACGATGGACAGCGTGAAGATCAGGATTCCTGGAGCTTTCAAAGCCATAAGTTCGTTCTCCCTCTATGGCTCTGCAACCCGAGCCCGGCGACGACTCGCAAGAACGGATACTGACCGGCGGCGCTTATAGCAGCGAGCGCGAGCGCCACGACAGGGCAGACCGCAAATGGCTTGTGGGTAACTGGGGACAGAGGTCAGGGATCAGGGATCAGGATGGAAACTCAACTCTTGACCTCTAAGCCCTGACCCCTGAGCCCTGATACCTGAACCCTGTACCGGCCACTACCACCTCGATGGCGCCGCTGGTGATGGTGGGGTGGGAAATGCGGATGCCGAGCACCCCATCATAGCCCTGGTCCCGGGCTCGCTGCGACAGCACCTCCAGCGCGCGCGCGATCGTTTGATCCAGCAGCGCCTCGTACTTCGTCATGTGGCCGCCGATGGTGTTGATGACGGCCTCGCGCATGTCGCGCAGGATGTTGGCGCCGCTGACGGCGCAGGCGTAGACCATATCGCCTTGCTCGATCGGGCGGTCCGGGATGGCCTCGCTCGTGACCAGCCGCATCAGCGGCGGCCTCCGCGGCCGCCCGGCTGCTGCACGACGATCCTGGCCCGCGTCCCGAACAGCAGCCGCTTCATCATCAGCAGAAGAGCGAGGGCGAGGAACGCCGTGGCCACCAGGGAAGCCGGATGCTTCTCCCACAGCAGCAGCGGGCTCACGCGGCCGTCCAGCACGAGGCGCAGATGCTCGAGCATCAGGTTGGGGTCGGGCATCGAGTTGGCCTGCAGCATCATGCCGACGGCCGCCGCCTGGTCGCTCGAGGCGAGGATCGCATCCCGCACTCGGGGCTTGCCGAGTTCCGCCATGCGCACAGGCGTTTGCGCCACCGCCCGCAACACGCGCTGGGCGGAGGCCTTGTCGAGGCTCGTCAGATAGCGCGAGAGGGTATCGAGCTGGGTCTCGTCGAGCACGCGCGCCAGCGACTTGAGCTCTGCCGTCTCCAGCTCGAAGAGCGGTGTGCGGGCCACCGGTGTGAGAGACGCCAGCCGGGTGATGGCGAGGCGGTCTTCCAGCCCGAGCAGGCGCTGCAGGCTGGCCTTGGTGAACGCATCGGGCTTGGCGCGGCGATGCACCTCGTATTCGACCACCTTCGGCAGACTGTCGCCGGCAACCGCCGACCATTGCAGCGCCGCCTCGAGGGATCGCGCCTCGCGCGCGATCTCGATCGATCCCGGCGGCAGGCCGGTCACGGCGCGATGCAAGGTGCCGTCGTCCAGCCGTTTCAGGACGCCGGGCTCACCTTCGCCGGCCAGCACCAGGGCGACGATCTCATCTAGCCGCGGCATGTCGTCGGACTTCACCGTGTCGAGGAAGCGCTTGAAGCCGTCCTGCCGCTCGGCAATCTCCAGCACCTTGGCGTGGGCGCGGCGGAACTCGAGCCAAATCTCCACCACGCGCTCGGCGGTCTTGTCGGAGATCTCCTTGACGCTGTCGTGGATCTGCTCGGCAATCGACTTGGCCAGCTCCTCGCGAACCTTGTCCTTGGTCGTCTTCGCCTTCATCTCGTCGGCGATGATGGGCAGCACACCGTGCCTGAAGTCCCAGATGTCCTTGGCGATGAGGACGACGCCGACGCCGCTGGCCACCACCGACACGAGGCGGCTCAGAATCGAGCCGACGATCCGCTGGCCGATACGCGTCGCCATATTGGCGAGCTGACGGCGCACCACCAGCACCACCGTGCCGGCTATACCCTCGCTGCCTTCGGCCAGCACCTGCCCCGTCGAGACCTGTGCGCCGCCCTTGGCGGGGTCGATGGAGTATTCCTTGCCGGCGCCGTCGGCGACGATGCGCGCCACCGTCGAGCCGTAGCGGCGCCCCAGGAACGCCTGCATGCATTGCGTCGCCGGGCCGGCCGTGTCGATGGTGGCGAGCTCGATGCGTTTGCCGATCTCCTTGCCGAGCCCCGTCGCCAATGCCTCGATGGCCTTCTTCATCGGGTCCGACCGGTAGACGCGCTCGGCGGCGGTGGTGGCGAGCTCCTGGGCCTTCTCGCGCGACGCCAGCGTCGACCACAGCTTGAACCAGCTCGATTCCTCCCGCACCTCCCCGATAGCCCGATCGACCTCGCGGTCGATGATGTCGTCGATGTTGCCCCGTCGCCATTCGTCGGCGACCAGCACCTTGTAGTCGACGTTGGCGAGGCCGCTCTCGAGACCCCTGCGGGTCAGCGTCTCGATGGCGGCGCGGAAGCCGTTCTCGTCACGGGCCTGGCAGGCCTCGTATTCGGCGCGCGTCATGGCGGATGCGGCTTGCGCGATCGGCACTTGCGCCAAGATCAATGCAGCAGCGGTGAGGCAGGAAACAGCTGGTCGAATGCGGTTGAAAGCCGTGCTCACAAGCCTGCTCGCCTTTGCCTCGATGCTCCGATACTGGCGCAAATATGGTGATCCCCGCACGAAATGCTCAGCCCTGTCCTAAGCACAGAAAAAAGAGTGCAATGCGGCGGTCCCACAACGTTCGTTCATGCGACGCATCGCTTTCGTCTAATCGCGGCTGCCTTGGCCCGCGACCCGAGCTGCACCCCTCTGGTTGCATCGGCCGAGCCTGCGTGCAATGCACCCCATAGAGCAGGATCGCTTCAGACGGAATCATCTGCCCAAAATTCAACGTGAGGCTGAAGCGTGAATCCTGCTCTATTTATTGAGTTTAGAGCGAGATTCACGTTCCCGATGGAAGCCCCAGTGCTTCCATCGGGAACGATCTCGCTCTGGGGCCGACGCGTCCACGGGGGAGACCGTGAGCTGGGTGCTGATTGCCATCCTGGGGTACGTGCTGGTGCAATTCGCCATCGGCACGTGGGTTTCCCGGCGCATGGCAAGCGAGGCCGACTACATCCTCGCCGGCCGCCGCCTCGGTGTTGGCCTGATTACGTTTTCGGTCTTTGCCACCTACTTCGGCGCCGAGGCCATCGTGGCCTCCGGCGGGGCGGTTTACGAGAAGGGGCTTACCGGGGCGCTGGTCGACCCGGTCGGATACGCGGTCGCCATCATACTCGTTGGCGTGTTTTTCGCGCGCGCGTTGTGGAGTCGCGGGCTCACCACCTTTGCGGACCTTTTCCGGCTCCGCTACTCGGCCGGCGTGGAACGGCTTGTAGTCGTCGTGCTGGTGCCGGGCTCCGTCATCTGGGCGGCGGCACAGGTGCGTGCCTTCGGCCAGATCATGAGCGCCAACTCGGGCCTGGGCCTTGTGGCGGCGGTTACGCTCGCCGCGTTCCTTGTTGCCGCCTACTCGGTCGTCGGCGGGCTGCTGGCGGATGCGGTCACCGACGTGATCCAGGGACTAGCCGTGGTCTTCGGCCTGATCCTGCTCGGCGCTGTGGTGGCTGTTCACGTGGGGGGCGTGCCCGCGGGCCTCGCCCGGCTCGAGCCGGAGCAGCTCCAGCTCTTCCGCGCCGATGCCGCCTTGCCGGACATGCTCGAGCAGCTCGCCGTTCCGATCGGCGGCACGATTGTGGCCGTGGAGCTGATCTCGCGCTTTCTCGGCGCGCGCACGGCCGAGGTAGCCCGCCTCGGCACCGTGCTTGGCGGCGCGATGTATCTGCTGATCGGGCTGATCCCGGTATTTCTCGGGCTGATGGCCCCCCACATCACCGCAACGGTTTCGGATTCTGAACAAGTCGTGCCGCGGCTGGCGGAGGTCTTCCTGCCGGGCGTGCTCTACGTCGCCTTCGTCGGCGCTGTCATCTCCGCGATCCTTTCGGCCGTCCACTCCGCCCTCCACGCGCCGGCCTCGCAGATCTCCCACAATATCGTCGTGCGGCTGGTTCCCGGCATGACGGATCGGGGCAAGCTATGGTCGGTGCGTTTCACCGTCATGGCGCTCAGCATCGTCGCTTATCTGCTCTCCGTGACCTCGCAGCGCATTCACGATCTGGTCGAGACGGCATCCGCCTTCGGCAGCGCGGGGGTATTCGTGACGGCACTGTTCGCGCTCTTCACCCGCTTCGGAGGGGTTGCCAGCGCCTATGCCTCGGTGGCGGCCGGCATGCTGGTGTGGGCCGCGGGCAAGTACGCCGTGGGACTGGCCACGCCTTACCTTCTCGGGTTGCTGGCGGCTGCCATCGCCTACGTCGGTGTTGCGTTATTTGAGCGAGGACGCAAATGAACAATCATTCAGAAATAGGAGGCGTTGCGGTCAAGCCTGCGCTGCCGCTCCCGGACTGCTGCGGCCTTGTGTCCGATCAGCGTTAATTATTCCTAATCCGCTCCCGAAGTACGTTACCTTTTCGGCTGTAAGCGCAATGCGTTGTACCCGCCTCGCAATTGCTCGCTCCCGTCCCGGCCCGAAAGGTTAACGTAAACGTGATCAAAACTGGTTGGCATGCCAGCCGATGGGGGTTAAAGAGGCCATCGTCGGCGCGGCTCTTGGGCCGAGGCGGAGCAGATCTGTCAACGGGTTCCATCAACGTGTCGCGTGTGCGTGTGAAGTGCCGCCTGTTGGTCGATTTTGATGGGACGATTGCTTCCGTCGATACGACGGACCACCTCCTCGCGCGTTTTGCGGCTCCGGCTTGGCGCGATATCGAGGAGGATTGGAAAGCCGGCCGCATTGGTTCGCGCGAATGCATGGTGCGCCAGATCGATCTGGTGCGGGCGAGCCAGACCGAAATGGACGAGTTCGTGGCCGGTATCGAAATCGATACCGAATTTCCCGCCTTCGCCGAACTTTGCGCCCGACTGGGCCACAGCATAACGGTTGTATCGGACGGGCTCGATCGCATGGTCGAGGTGGTCTTGCGGCGTCATGGCCTCGAGCTGCCCTATTACGCCAACCATCTGGAATGGTGCGGCGACGATCGCTGGCGCCTCACCTTCCCGCACGCGCGCAGCGATTGCCAGTCTCTGTCGGGCACCTGCAAGTGCAACTTCGTCGCCGACGCGCCGCGCGAGTTGTCGATCGTGGTGGGTGACGGACGCTCCGACTTCTGCATCGCGGGCCGAGCGGATCTGGTTCTGGCCAAGGGCGCCCTGCTCGACCATTGCATCGAGAACGATCTACCCCATGTTGCGTTTGCCGATTTCGGCGACGCGACCGAGATTCTGGCGGGCTGGCTCGAAGGCCGCATCACCACCGACCTCGGCCAGCAAGCGCAGAGGGCGGAAGACTGAGGGAAGAAGAGCCAGCTGACATGCACGAGCTCTTGATGCGGCCACCTGGCCATGCCGCCAGGGTCGACGATGTGAACGGCGAGACATCGGAACGGGAGCTTCTGGCCCTCGAAGCCAGGTACTGCTCGCACGGCGACACCGTGCACTACACCAATCCGCCGAAGATCTTCGAGAGCTGCGAGGGCTCCTTTCTCTACGATGCGCAGGGCCGCCCGTACCTCGATCTGCAGATGTGGTATTCGGCTGTCAATTTCGGCTATCGCAATCCCCGTCTGAACGAGGTGGTGCGGCGCCAGCTCGACCGGTTGCCGCAGCTGGCGAGCCAGTACCTGCACCGTGAGAAGATCGAGCTCGCCGCCATGCTGGCGAAGCTGGCCGAGCAGAGGTTCGGGCTGAAGGGCCGCATCCACTTCAATGTCGGAGGCAGCCAGGCGGTCGAGGACAGCCTGAAGCTCGTGCGCAATGCCAAGAACGGCAAGAGCCTGATGTTCGCCTTCGAGGGCGGCTATCACGGCCGCACGCTCGGCGCCTCCGCCATCACCTCCTCCTACCGCTATCGCCGGCGCTACGGCCACTTCGGCGATCGGGCCCAGTTCGTGCCGTTCCCCTACCATTTCCGCGGCCCCAAGGGCATGACCAAGGAGGAATACGGCCACCACTGCGTCAAGCAGTTCGAGCGCCTGTTCGAGAGCGAGTACAACGGCGTGTGGGACCCCAAGACCGGCCAGGCGGAATACGCCGCGTTCTACGTGGAGCCGGTCCAGGGTACCGGGGGCTACGTCATCCCGCCGAAGAACTACTTTACCGGGCTGAAGCGCGTGCTCGACCAGCACGGCATCCTGCTGGTGGTGGACGAGATTCAGATGGGCTTCTACCGCACCGGCAAGCTCTTCTCGATCGAGCATTTCGGCGTCACGCCGGACGTCATCGTGTTCGGCAAGGCGCTTACCAACGGCCTCAATCCGCTGGCCGGCATCTGGGCACGCGAAGAGCTCATCAACCCTGAGGTCTTCCCGCCCGGCTCCACCCATTCCACATTCAGCGCCAACCCCATGGGCACCGCCGTGGCGCTCGAAGCCATGAAGATGATGGCCGAGACCGACTACGAGATGATGGTCGTGGACAAGGGCGCCTATCTGCTCGAAGGGCTGGAAGAGCTCAAGCGCCGCTACAAGATCATCGGCGACGTGGACGGCCTGGGAATGGCACTGCGCATGGAGATCTGCGAGCCGCACGACAGCTTCACGCCATCGAAGCCGATCGTCGACCGCATGGTCGACGAGGGGCTGAAGGGCGATCTGGAGGTCGACGGCAAGAAGTATGGCCTCGTGCTCGATATCGGTGGCTACTACAAGAACGTCGTTACGCTGGCGCCGAGCCTCCATATCACCAAGCACGAGATGGACCTGAGCCTTAAGCTGCTCGACCGCGTCTTGCATCGCGTCAGCAAACAATGAGGTGATCGCGCGCGAAATCTGTCTCGTCTGTTCAAAAAGGCATTCCCGGAACCACTCTACCGGTTGCGGGTTTGGGGCATCGAGGCGGGCTTCCAAGAACAAACGATTTTGCCGTTGCCACCCAGGCAAGGAAGAGGCGGACCTGCCGGGTTGTGACAAGTCGCACACTTGTCGAGGAGTGCTGCGGGAAGCGTCGAATGTGGACTGTCGTCGTCGAGAATGGAACCCATCGGGTGTGCATGAGCAATGACTGAACAAGACAAAGAGCCAAACACGGACAGGGAAGTTGCGGAGCAGCGGCAGCCCGCTCCCGACGAGCAGAACCGCGGACAATTCATTCGCGGCGGGCGCCTGGGCGTGCTGCTCGTCCATGGTCTCGGAGGAACGCCGACCGAGCTCGGCTTCATCGCGCACGGTCTCGCTCGCGCCGGCCACACCGTCTATTGCTGCCAGCTCGCCGGCCACTGCAGGACGCCCGAGGAGCTGCGGCGCTCTACTTGGCGGGAATGGTACGCCAGCGTCGAAGCGGCCCACGACCGACTGAGAGAGCATTGCGACATCATCGTTGCGGGCGGCCTGTCGATGGGCGGCATCCTGGCAACGCACCTCGCCCATAACCGGCCCGATGGTGTGCACGGACTGCTGCTCTTCGCCCCCACGCTCAAGCTCGACGGCTGGTCGATGCCTTGGTACTCGCGGTTGCTGCACTACATCCGGCCTCTGCCGATCAGGTTCGAGTTCGACCTCACCGAGCGCGAACCCTACGGCTTGCGGGACGAGCGCGTTCGCGCCCTGGTCCTCTCCAGCATGCAGAGCGGAGATGCCAACCTCGCCGGCACCTTCAGCACGCCGATGCGCTGCTTTGCCAACTTCAACGCGCTGGTCTCGGTGGTGAAGCGTGAGCTCGGCTCCGTGCGCCAGCCCGCGCTCATCGTCCACCCGCGCCAGGACGACATGGCAAGTCTCAAGAACGCCCACTATCTGCAGGCGCACCTCGGCGGGCTGGTGGATACGCTGGTCCTCGATGAGAGCTACCACATGGTCACGCTGGATCAGCAACGTCACGTCGTGGCAGAGCGCACGGGGCGTTTCGTGAGCTGGCTCGAGGGGGCAATTATCGCCAAGGGCGAGATTGCCCGCATGATCAGAGGTATCAGTGCAGAATGACCACGGCGCCTTGCGGTTCTTGGCAACCAAGTGGCCCACATCCGTGCTGCGTTCATGAACGAATGTCGTCGCAAACTGGCGGAAGCTCGCTTCCGGCCCCGATCACGAGGAAAAAAATGGGGCAAATTGAAGCGCTCGAGGGTTTGGCCGAGCGGTCTGCGTGGCTGAACGGGGCCTTTTCGCGCGCGCAAGGCTCCCTGACCGCCATGTCGGGAGCTCCAGCGGCTCTTGTTGGTCGTAATGACAGCCACAAGCCCTTATATAACCACGACACGTTAGATTGCTGGACCGGCAGTGTTGCAGCAGCCACGCTCCGCCGGGAGTTGCGTGCGTCCGCAATCGCAAGTCCGCCCCGGCACTGCGCCGGGGCAAAACCCAGTTGGTGATCCGCGCCGCGATGACGTTCACGTTGGCATTCCGCAACCTGTTTCACGATCGGATCCGGCTCGCCGTGACCATGGTGGGCATCCTGTTCTCGATCGTGCTGGTTGCCGTGCAGCTCGGCCTGTACCTGGGAGCGCGCAACATCATCGTGTCGATGATCGACCGGTCCGACGGCGACCTGTGGATCATGGCCTACGGCACCAAGAACTTCGAGGAGGCGCAGCCGATCAACGTGCGCGAAAAATTTGCCGCGCTGTCGACCCCGGGCGTCGCCAAGGCCGTGCCCATCATCGTCTCGTTCACGGACTGGCGTAAGCCGACTGGCGGCACCACGCTCGTGGTCGCCATCGGCACCGACGCCGAGGAAGGCGGCCTCAAGCCATGGAACGTGGTCGAGGGTGACGTCTCCGGCCTCGGCGCACGCGATGCGGTGATCGTAGACAAGAGCTATCTGTCGGACCTCGGTCTCAAGGGCGTCGGAGACACCGCCCAGATCGGAGCATCGCGGGTGCGCGTCGCCGGCATGACCGACGGGATCAGGTCGTTCACCGTCACGCCGTACATTTTCACCACGCTCACTCGCTCGCGCAGCCTGCTCGACATGCCGGCCGAAAACGTCACCTACGTCCTGGTGAAGCTGGCCCCGGGCGCGGACGTTCAGGCCGTGCGCCGCCAGTTGCGCGAGAAGGTGACCGACAACAGCGAAGTGCTGACCAAGGCCGAGTTCCACGACCGCAGCCTCAATCACTGGCTGTTCGCGACCGGCGCCGGCGTGGCGCTGATCGGCGGAGCCATTCTGGGGCTGGTCGTCGGCACCGTGATCGTAGCCCAGACGCTCTACTCGAGCACCAAGGACCACATCAACGAGTTCGCCACGCTGCGTGCGCTGGGCTCGTCTTCGGGATACATCCACAGAGTCATCCTCGCACAGGCGGCACTGAGCGCCGTGCTCGGCTACGCGCTGGGCATGATCATCGCCATGACGGTCGTCTACATGAGCGAGCAGACGCCCCTGCCGATCATCATGACGCCCGGCCTCGCTGCCCTGCTGCTCGGACTGACGGTTGCAATGTGCGCGATCTCCGCCCTGTCGGCGATCGGCAAGGTGATGAGGATCGATCCAGCAGTGGTGTTCAACCGATGAGTGCGGACGGCAGCAGCATCGCAATTGCGCCCAGCGCCGCGCCCGGCATTGCGCCCGCCGGCAATGTCGTGCTGGAGGCGCACAATATCGTCAAGGAGCTGGGGCAAGGAGCGCGCAAGACGCGGGCGCTCAAGGGCGTGAGCCTGTCGCTCAATCCCGGCGAGCTGACCCTGCTCATGGGCCCCTCGGGCAGCGGCAAGACGACGTTGCTGTCGATCCTCGGCTGCATCCTGACGCCGACCGAGGGCACGCTGTGCATCGCCTCGCGTCCCACGGCGGGGCTTTCGCCGGAGGAGCTCGCCCGGCTGCGTCGCCGCCATATCGGGTTCATTTTCCAGTCCTACAACCTGTTTCCGACGCTGACGGCCGAGGAGAACGTGCGCATCGCGCTCGACGTGCGCGGCGAGCGTGGTTCGGACGCGATCGTACGTGCGCAGCGGGCGTTGCAGCAGGTCGGCCTGCGCCACAAGCTCAAATCCTACCCGGCCAACCTGAGCGGCGGAGAGCAGCAGCGGGTTGCGGTGGCTCGCGCCCTCGTGGGCGCACCTTCCGTGATGCTGGCGGACGAGCCGACGGCGGCGCTCGATAGCGAGAACGGGGTGGCCGTCATGCAGCTCTTGTCGGAGATTGCCAAGGACGCGAGCCGGGCAGTGCTCGCCGTCACCCACGACCCGCGAACCATTCCATTTGCCAACCGCGTGCTGCGCATCGAGGACGGCCTGATCGTCGGCGAGGAGCGTCGCGCGGAAGGCGTCGAGACTGTGCACCAGCTGGCACGCAACAGAAAGCGCAAGGCCAATGCCTAGAGGCGATTCCTCCCTCAATATGCTGATCGTCGCGGCGATACTCGCGCTCGGCGTCGGCTATTACGTGCCGCAGACGTTCAGCGCCAAGCCGGCGATCGAGAGCGTCAAATCCTCCGGCGACGGCGCCAAGTCCGACAGCTCGGCCAAGCCGAAAGCAGCGGCCAAGAGCGGCTGGGCGACTTCGGCCGCCGGCCGCGTGGAGCCGATCGGCGGCGAGGTGCGGATCGGCGCGCAGCTGCCGGGCCGCGTCGCGGAGGTGCTGGTTGCCCTCAATGACAAGGTTGCCGCCGGCGATCTCCTGGCGCGCCTCGACGACGAGGAGCTCATAGGTCGCGTCAATGCCGCGCTTGCGGAGGCTACGGTGCGCAAGCGCGAGCGCGACAGCGCCGAGAGTTCCGCGGGCAAGCTTGCTCAGGATCGCAGATCCACCGAGGATGCGGTGGCCAATGCAGAGCGGCAACTCGTGCAGAACCGGGACGAGTTCGATCGCGCCTACAAGGCGCGCCGCAACGGCCAGGAAGCCGACGTCGAGAAGGCGCGCGATGCGGTCAGCAAGTCCAAGGAGCGGCTCGAGCAGGCGCGCGCCAATCTGCGCAAGGCGCTCGCCGCCGACGGGCTGCCCGCGCCGACCCGGCCCGAGGTCGCGCTAACCGCGGCTCGCGCGGATCTCGCCGCAGCAGACGCGGCACTGGAGCGCACGCGCGTCAGGGCTGCCTCTGCCGGCACCATCCTGCAGGTCAATGCCAAGGCCGGCGAGACCGCGACGCCCTCGCCCGAGAACCCGTTGATCGTCATCGGCGACCTCTCCGGTCTGCGGGTCAGGGCAGAGATCGAGGAGCGCGACATCGGCAAACTGCGCACGGGCCAGGCCGCGATCGTGCGCTCCGACGCCTTCCCCGGCAAGGATTTCGAGGGCAAGATCGCCACTCTCGGGCAAGCCCTGGGCCCGAGCCGGCTCGGGCAGCGCGGACCGCGCAAGCCGACCGATGTCGACGTGCTCGAGGTGATCATCGATCTCGCCGGTCAGCCGCCGCTGCTCGCGGGCATGCGCGTCGATGTGTTCCTCAAGCCGGACACGACGGCCAGCGCGCCGCAGGCGAATTAGGCGCTGCCAGGAGTCCGACGTCGCGACCGAGCTGGGCGCATGGGTCTTGCGCCGGCGCTCTCTGGAACACTCACGGAAGAGTTCCCGCCCGGCCATTGAGCTTTCCCGGGCACTGCGTCATGTTAATCATTGGCCGTGTTTGCCG
>VBAB01000377.1 GCA_005888525.1 Alphaproteobacteria bacterium | reverse complement strand
CGTACTGTTCCTGCACGTCATCGACCAGGTGGCGTTTCCGCCGCGTGAGTTTCGCTACAAGAAGCTCACGGTGGCGGACAAGTCGGCGGAGGTCGGCGTTGCCGATGTCAAGGCACAGCGAAAGATCCCCGACCTCGCATTGGCATTTCACCAATGGCTCGAGCATCGTCGCCCGGCGATCGAGGCCTACAAGAAGAAGGGTAGCGCCTACCCGGTCTTCTTTGTTTCGGCGCAGGGAGGCGGGATGTACGCTGCCTACCATCCGGCGCTGTCGCTGGCGCGCCTCACCGATCAATGTCCCGAGTTTGCCCATCACCTCTTCGGGATAAGTTCCGTATCGGGCGGCAGCCTCGGGGCGGCGGTGTTCGCGGAGCTCTTGCGCGCCCTTCCAGCCACCGCGCCGAACGACCCGGCGAGCCCGTCCACGAGCTGCAGCCCCACGCGTGGTCCCGAGTTCGACAATGCGTTGCAGACGAAGATCGGGGAGTTTTTCAGCACCGACTTCCTCTCGCCGGTCATTGCCACTGCATTCATTTTCGACATCCCGAGCCTCCTCGTCCCTCAGTTGCGGTTCGGCCAGGATCGAGCGCGGGCTCTCGAGTTCGGGTTCGAGACGGCATGGCGTAAGCTCGGCATTTCGGGTCGCAGTGCGGACGGCCTATCCAGTGATTTTCTGGAGCGGTGGGAACCGACCGGCCTGGCGCCTGCGCTTTTCATGTCGACGACCGGCGTCAACTTCGGGATCCCGGTCCTCGTCTCGCAGGTCGACTGGAATTACAATCCATCGAGCGCCGCGCCGACCAAGCCGGCAGAAAAAGCCCGCGGAGCGCAGACGGCCGCGCCCAGTGCGGCGCTGCTGCAATCGGTTCTCGAGCGCCTGTCGCGCCCCGATGACCAATTGCAGGTGGGCGTCGCCAACATCCTCGACTTCAGGCCGGACCTTCAGCTGGCCACCAGCACGGCGGTGGTTCTCAGTGCGAGGTTTCCGTTCGTCACGCCGCCCGGGGCGATCGTGGAGAACGCACGAATCGTAAGGTCCAGCGGGCTCTACCAGAAAACCAAAGTATTGGAGCTCACCGATGGAGCCTTCTACGACAACAGCGGCGGCATCGTCGCACGCGACATCATCCTCGCGCTCAATAGGCTCTTGGAGAAGGACGAGCGCTTCAAGGATTTCAAGGACAATGTGAGATTTCATCTGATCCGCTTTACTGATACGCCGGCTAAGCGCCAGGGAGGCGCCAGCGAAAGCGGGCACTTTGAATTAGTAACGCCATTGGTTGCATATGATGCGGTGCGCCAATCGCGTGGAGTGCTCTTGTCGCGCCCGCCGCAGGGGACAGGAATTTCGAACGTCTATCTCCTGGACGAGTGGTATGGGGGGACGCTCAACTGGCTGTTGTCCCGCGATACCAAGCTAGCGGTCGAAAAGCGCAGCAGCTGGCTAAGGGGCTTCGAGAACGAGGTGTGTTGCGAAGTCCGTGACCCCGTCACGAGCAGATGGAAGAGGATTCCGTTGGCCCCCGACGAGAAGGAGAAGCTGGAGAAGAGCGTCCTCAAGATCAGGACATTCGTGCCAAACTCCGGCCCGTTTCTCAGGATCATTGCGCTCGTCGAACGGGGCGCGGGACCGGACGGGGCGCCAGTGCGGGAAGGCGTGGTCACCGCACCCGCGCCGCCGCCAGTCGTGTCCGCCCCAGGCGTTGCGCCAGCAGCCCCCCGCGAGACCGGCAGCGCACCCGCGGGTCCCCCCTCATCGCCGCCGGCGCGGTAGCCTCAAAACGGCATCAGGCCGAAGCTGAAGGGCTGCGTCTTGTCGTAGGGCTGCTTGGCGACGGGAATCGCATAGTCGGCCCTGAGCGCGCCGATCGGGGAATCCCAGGCGAGCCCGACACCCATGGAAGCGCGCAGCGCCGGCGTGTTGCCGACGGCGCCGGGCTGCTTTGCCGCGGTGTTGTTGAGCCCCCACAGCGAGCCGGCATCGGCGAACACCGCTCCGCGCAAACCGATGTCCTGGGGCACGCCGGGGATCTGGAACAGCAGCTCGGCGGTGGTGGAATAGAACATCTTGCCGCCCAGCGCGTCCTGGTTGGCGCTCAGCGTGTCACGCGGGCCGATCCCGGCGTTGGCGAAGCCGCGCACCGTCTCGGTGCCCTTGTAGAAGAGGTCCAGCAGCCGTACGTCCTGCCCGCCCCAGCCGGTGATCATGCCGCCCGTGGCGCGGCCCGCCGCGGTGATGTCGTCGGTGACCGCGTAGTAGGCGCGGCCCTCTGCAACCGAGCGGATGTAGCGCACGTCGCCGCCGAGCCCTGCCAGATCCTGCCCAATCGTATAGTACACGCCCGAGGACGGACGCTTCTTGTTGTCTCGCGTGTCGTAGGTGAGCGAGTAGCCGACCGAGGAGGTGTAGTAGGTGTTGGAGGTTTCATTGGGCCAACCCGGCACGGCCTCCTTGATGGCCGCGGAGGCGTTCGCGCCGACATCGTAGATCTTGTTGCGGGCGAACGTGTAGTTCGTGCCGACCGACCATTCGTCGCTGATGGGGTAGCGCGCGCGTACGTCGCCGCCGATCCTCTGGCTCTTGTAGGAGGCCTGGGTGGTGTAATCGACGTCCTTGTAGAAGAGGTCGAAGCCGGCGGCCACGTTGGTGCCGAGGAAGCGCGGCTCGGTGAAGCCGGCCTCGGCCTGCAGCCGCGTCATGCTGCCGGAAAGCTTGAGGCGCACCGATTGGCCATTGCCGAACAGATTGCGCTCCGCGATCGAGACATCGCCGACTACGCCCTCGGTCATCGAGTAGCCGACACCGAAGCCCACATCGAGCGTCTCCTGCTCGACCACCTCGATGGCGATCACCACCTTGTCCGGCGCCGACCCCACGCGCCTCTTCAGCGCCACGCTCTTGAAGAAGCCCAGCGCCTGCACGCGCTTGCGCCCACGCTCGATCAGGAAGGCGTTGACGGCATCGCCCTCGACGACCCGGAACTCGCGCCGGATCACGAAATCCTTGGTCTTCTTGTTGCCGACGATGTCGATGCGCTCCACGTACACGCGCGGCCCCTCCGCGACGTGAAAGGCGATGGCGATGGTGTGGCCGGCGACGTCGCGCTTGGGCTGCGCTTTGACCTGGGCGAAGGCCAGGCCCTGGTCGCTGAGAGCCAGCGTCATCTTCTCGACCGACTTCTCGATCGCTTCCTGGCTGTAGGTCCCGCCCGGCTTGACGGCCACCAGGTCCTGCAACTTCTCGGTATCGGCGCCGCGCAGGCTGGTTTCGATGGACGCCGGCGCGAACGTGAAGCGCTCGCCTTCCTCCACGGTGAACGTGATGACGTAGCCGGTTCCTTCAGGGTTCTGCACGGCCTCGGCGGCAACCACGCGCGCATCGGGGAAGCCCTGCTTGAGGTAGTGGCGGCGCAGCAGGTCCTTGTCCTGGTTGATGCGCTCCGGGTCGTAGAAGGCGGCGCTTTTCAGGACGTCGAACCAGCCGGACTGGCTGGTAGAGATGACGTCGCGCAGCTGGCTCGCGGTGAAAGCGCGGTTGCCCACGAAGGCGATGCTGTCGACCTTGGTGACGCCTCCCTCCTTGACGACGTAGGTCACCTCCACTTGCCCATCGGACTTATAGATGACGCTCGGCTCCACTTCGGTGGCAAGCCGCCCGAGGCGGCGGTAGTGCTCGCGCAGGCGCAGGGCGTCAGCATGCCCCTTGGCGGCCGTGTAGCGCGCGCGGGGCTTGAGCTGGATCTGCTCCTCGAGCTTGACCTTGTCGACGGCCGCGTTGCCCTCCACGTAGACGCGCGCCACGATCGGGTTCTCGGAGACCTTGACGACAAGGCTCGCGCCGCGCCGCTCGATGCTCACTTTCGCGAACAACCCCGTGGCGAACAGCGCCTTGATGGACTGATCGGCCTTGGCTGCGTCGTAGGGGCTTCCCTGAGCCAGCTTGAGATGCGAGCGCACCGCGTCCGCCCCGACGGTGCGGTTGCCGGTGATCTCGATGGCGGTGATCGTGTCCGCTGCCTCCAGCCGCGATGAGTGCAACCCGAACAGCAGTATCGCCAACGTCAGGACCAACACCCGCCAGCAGACGCGCACAACGTCGTCTCCCCTTAGGCGGAGACCCTTGCGATGATCCACATGCTGGCGGCTAGCTGGCGTGGATTCCCGCCTACGCGGGAATGACGCACGCGATGCGCGGCCGGGCGAGGTGGGCCGCTCGGCGTCTGGCGTGGAGCTCGAAACCAGGGACGCGACGCGCATCAAACGCACTGACTTTACCAACGCCGGCCGACGCGAACAGGAACATAGCCCCGATCGCGACGCTCGACCTGCGGCACCCCCTGCCACAAGTCATTGAGCTAACTAATGATTGAGGCGAGAATGCGAGATCGACAGCTGGCCCGGTCCCCCGCGCAGGCTGGGATGAAGGATTCGGCCAGCCACCGGGTTAGAGTAGGATCGCCGGCAGGCCAACGCCCGCCCATGCCAGGGAGAAAAACCAATGGCGCAACAAAAGAAACAATCCATAAGAGAGCTGATCGAACGGCCGCACCATACTGCGGTGAGCTGCCGCGACTGGGACAAGATGAGGGCGTTCTTCGTCGATCTGCTGGGGTTCAAGGTCGTGGGCGAGATGGAGAATCGCAACGAGCCCGAGCTCAGCACCGTCACCGGCCTGCCCGGCGCCGCCTGCCGCTGGGCCATGCTGGCGCTCGGCGGCTACCACATCGAGCTCTTCAAGTGGATGACGCCGGAGGGCAAGCCCGTCCCCATCCGCCAGTGCGACCACGGCCTCACCCACATCTGCTTCCAGGTGAAGGACGCCGAGGAGACACGCCGGCGCATGGTCGCGGCCGGCTACCAGCCGCTCTCGGAGGTGTTGGCCCTGCGCGGCGGACGGGCGAAGCCGTTCTACTGCAAGGGGCCGGAGGGCTTGATCGTCGAGTTCGTCGAATACCCGTTCGGCTCCTGAGACGGCAGAGAGCTACCGAGCGGGCTCCGCCTCGAACACGTGACCGGAAAGGGCCTTGCCGCGGCCGGAGGCCAGATACAACGCCAGCGCCGCGACCTCGGGCTCGCCCGCGAGGCTGGGCTCCGCCGATGGGTGCGCTGTCTGCGGGGCGATGGCATTGAAGCGGATCGCCTTGCCCGCCCATTCCTCCGCCTGGATGCGGGTCATGGCGGAGAGCGCGGCCTTGGCCACGCTCGCGAATGCCTGCGCCGGACCCTTCATCGGCGGCGTCAATATGGCGACATTCAGGATCAGGCCCTCGATGTAGCTGAGCGCCATGCGGTTGGCGGCGATCTTGGCGATCAGGCACGGCAGCAGCAGGCGCCGGGCGATGCGGCGCTCGATCTCGTCGACGCTGGCCGCAGTGCCGAGCTCGGCCGGCGCCAGCGGCACCAGGTTGATCACGGCATCGAGCCCGCCGAAGGCCTGCATGACGGCGCGCGCCAGCTGCGCCACGGCGTCCGCCTCGCAGGCGACCGGTCCGAACGCCTTGATGTCGAGGGCGGTCGGCGCGACGATCTCGGCGATGGCCTGGGTCCTCTCGCTCATCTCGTCGAACTGCAGGATCAGGCGCGCCTTGTGGTCGGCGAACGCGCGCGCGATATCGACGCCACAACTCGAGGACAGCCCCGTGATGAGCACGCGCTTTCCAGCCAGCTCGGGGTAGGCAGGAGCCGAACGGGCCCCCTCGATGACGCTCATTAACATACGGACTTTCCTCCTGGAACGCGGCCGCGTCGGCTGTGCGCGGCTGGTTGGCCGCATCTGGTGCCGATTCGGCTAACAACAGCTAAATGGGGCCGCGATTCGGGTGGCCTTGTGCCGGAATCCGCGCCTCAACCCGGCAAGGGTGTGGCGGGACGGGGGCGAGATTGTCCGCCGGCGCGCTAACGGCTTGCGCAGGCTCGTATTCCGCCCAACGGCAAAAAAATGTGGCGTTCGCTACAGTGCACTGACTGCTATCTTGCGTCGCCAGCAAAAGCTGAATTTCCAAGTCTGCCAACGGGAGAAAATGCCATGTCCAAGTATGCGTACGGTCTTGCCGCAGCTGCCGTTGCCGCGGCGCTCGCCACGCCGGCCGATGCCCAACTACTTGCCCGCAAAGACCTCTCGCTGGCTACGGCCTTGACGATAGCCACCACCGCGGTCGAGACCTGCAAGACGAACGGCTTTGCCACCTCTGCGACTGTCGTTGGCCGCAACGGCGAGGTGATCGTGCAGCTGCGGGGCGACAACACCGGCCCGCACACCATGGAGAACAGCTTCCGCAAGGCCTACACCTCACGCACCTTCCGCATCCCCTCGGGCGAGATGACCAAGCGACTGAAAGACAACCCGACGCTCGGGACCGTCCACCTGAGCAACATCATCGCACTTGCCGGCGCGCTGCAGATCAAGATTGGCGAGGAGACGATAGGCGCCATCGGCGTTTCCGGCGCACCGGGCGGCGAGAAGGACGAGGTTTGCGCCCAAGCCGGCATCGACAAGGTCGCCGACCAGCTCAAATAAGCTTCGGACCGCCGGACATCGGAAGCGATACTGGTGGAAGCGATACCGGTCGCCGTGTCGCGCCTCAACATGTCGCGGTGACTCCGGCGCGGCTTCGCGACGACCATCGGCTGGGGCGATGGAGGAATTCCCATGTCAGCTGCAGCCAGCATCCCGAACCCAGCCGAGCAGCCTCAGTCCACGCGCAGGGACTTTCTCGTCCTTTCCGCGGTCGCGTTCGCCTCGGTCGGGGCGGCGGCCGGCATCTGGCCAATGCTGCACAGCCTGGACCCGTCCGCCGACACGAGGGCCGAGGCAACGGCGGAGGTCGACCTCACGCACATCAAGCCGGGCCAGGCCATCACCGTGCGGTGGCAGGGCAAGCCGGTGTTCATCGTGCATCGCACCGAGGCGCAGATCGCCCGTGCCGAGGCCGACGACAAGGCCGCGACCATCGATCCGGCGAAGGACCGCACGCGCGTTAAGCGCAAGGAATGGCTGGTGGTCGTCGGCGTCTGCACGCACCTGGGCTGTGCGCCCACCTCGCGCGCGGTTGGCGATCTGGCGCCGCGCTACGGCGGTTGGGTGTGCCCGTGCCACTATTCGCAGTACGACATCTCCGGCCGCGTCCGCCGCGGCCCGGCGCCGAGCAACCTTCCCGTCCCGCCCTACCGGTTCCAGGATGAGGACCGGCTGATCATCGGCTGACATTGGCTGAGGAGCGCAGGCCGGGGTGGCTTGGAGGTCGGCAACTCGCCTGCTAGAACACCCCCAACCTACCCATTCCAACGCTCCCGGAGAGACCACCCATGGCACCGCTCGACATCAATCCCAATGAGCTCGAGCCCTATTGGGTGCCCTTCACCCCCAACCGCGCCTTCAAGAAGCGCCCGCGCATTTTCTCCGGCGCCAAGGGCATGCACTACTTCAAGCCCGACGGCACCAAGGTGATCGACGCCACCTCCGGCCTGTTCTGCGTCAACGCCGGCCACTGCCGCGAGCCCATCGTCAAGGCCATCCAGGAGATGGCGGCCAAGCTCGACTACTCGCCTGCCTTTCAGTACGGCCACCCCAAGGTGTTCGAGCTGGCCTCGCGCCTCTCCCTGCTGGCACCCGGCGACCTCGATTACGCCTTCTTCTCCAACTCGGG
>VBAB01000376.1 GCA_005888525.1 Alphaproteobacteria bacterium | reverse complement strand
GCATTGGGCCGCTCCCGAAACGCAGCTATCGGACTGCGGGCGGCCTCGCTCCACCTGCCTGGAATGGTAACGAGAACCGCAAATGCGGACAGTAAAGGGCGGTCCGTCGTCTTCTCGGCTTGCTGTTGCGCGTCGACCACAGCTGGAGTGCGTCACCTTCGGCCGGACCGTCCGACATGGCCTCACGGAGTCCATATTTCGGCGCCATCCATGATCTTGTGCGGGGACCCCAAGCCGATGCGTCTGCACGGACGCGTCTTCGAGGGACCCACGATGGCAAGGCTGCGCTTGCTCTTCGCGCTGTTTCTCATGAGCCTCGGCACGTGGCTAGGAGCCTTGGCGATCAGCGGCTATTACGAGCCACACGCGATCATGCGCGCCCAGCCTGCCGCCGCTCCTTTCGGTCTGTCGGCCTCGGAAGACGCATCGCAGTTCATCAACCTGATATCGAGGCAGCGATTTGTCGTCCTCGATGATCAGGTGGTCGCAGCGCCGGCCAAGGCGCAAACAGCAAAGCCGGCTGGCAAAGCGATACCGACCATGGTGGAGCGCCCCCAGCAGGCCGCCGACCAGTGGCCGTGGCCTCTGAGCCTGCTCAGCAATTAGCATTCAAAAAAGCCGCTCGGCGGACACCGGGTTGAGCTCAAACCACCTTCCCGCGCCGGAAGCCGGCGATGTCCTCCTTGCTGTAGCCGACCTCAGCCAACACCTCCTCGGTGTGCTCGCCGAGCCCCGGCGTCGGGCGGTCGAGGACGCAGGGCGTGCGCGACAGGGCCACCGCCTGGTTGACGATCGCCACCTCGCCGCGCGTGGGATGCTGCATCGGCACGGCTATCCCCAAGTGCTGCACCTGCGGGTCGGCGAACATCTGGTCGACGCTATAGATCGGCCCCGACGGCACGCTGGCCGCGTTGAGCTTCTCCACCAGCTCCGCGCTCTTGTAGCGCTTGGTGAACTCGCCCAGCTCCGCGTTGAGCCGCTTGCGATTCTTGGAGCGCTTCTCCCCGTTGGCGAAGTCCGGGTCCTTGATCAGGCTCTCGGCGCCGAGCGCTTTGCAGCAGCGCTCGTAGATGTGCTGGCCCGAAGCGGCGATGTTGATATGGCCGTCGCTGGTGGGGAACACGCCGGTCGGAATCCCGGTCGGATGGTCGTTGCCGGCCTGGCCCGGCACGTCTCGGGCGACGAGCCAGCGCGCCGCCTGGAAGTCGAGCATGGAGACCTGCGCCTGCAGCAGCGAGGTCTGCACCCACTGCCCTTCGCCCGACACCTCGCGCTCGAGCAGGGCGACGAAGGCGCCCAGGGCGGCATACATGCCGGCCGAGAGGTCCGCGATCGGCACGCCGACGCGCACCGGGCCCTGGCCGGGCAGCCCGGTGATCGACATCAGGCCGCCCATGCCCTGGGCGATCTGGTCGAAGCCCGGCCGGTTGCCGTAGGGACCGTCCTGGCCGAAGCCGGACAGGCTCACGTACACGAGGCGCGGGTTGATCTTGCGCAGCGTCTCGTAGTCGAAGCCGAGCCGCTGCTTCACGTCGGGGCGATAGTTCTCGATCAGCACGTCGGCGCCCGCCGCCATCTTCTTCAGGATGGCGACGCCGTCGGGGCTCTTTAGATTTAGCGTGATGCTGCGCTTGTTGCGGTGCAGGTTGAAGAAATCCGGCCCCAGTCTCGAGCCGCCCATCATCGGGTCCTCATCGCCGTCCTGCGGCACTTCCACCTTGACGACGTCGGCGCCCCAGTCGGCGAATTGGCGCGCCGCGGTCGGGCCGGCGCGGGCTCGCGTCAGATCGATCACCTTGAAGCGGGACAAGGGTCCCTGTCGCTTGGCAGTCATGGTCTTTGGCTCCCTCGGGCGAAGTCCATCATAACCGTGCCCCTTCAAACCGTCAGCACGATCTTGCCGAAGTGCGCATTGGCCCGCATATGGGCGAGCGCTGCCGCGGCCTGATCGAGCGGGAAGGTGCGATCGATGGGCAATTGCAGGGCGCCGCTCTCGACGTCGCCCCACAGGTCGGCCCGGGTGCGTCGGACGATCTCGCGCACCTCCTCGACCGAGCGCGTGCGGAACGTGACGCCGATGTAGTCGATGCGCTTCATGGCGTGCATGTCGAAATCGAACTCGCCCTTGAAGCCGCCGAGGCGGCCGACATTGACGATGCGGCCCAGCACCGCCGCCGCCCGCAGGTTCTCGTTGGCGACGCTGGCGGAAACCTGATCGACGATGAGGTCCACGCCCTTGCCGTCTGTGGCTCTTAGCACCGCGTCCGCCCAAGCATCTCGCGTGGTGTCGACAGCGAGATCGGCGCCGAACTCCTTGAGCCGCTCGCGCCGCTTGGCGTTGGTGGAGGTGCCCATCACCAGCCGCGCGCCCTTGAGCTTGGCAATCTGCAGTCCCATGAGGCCGACGCCGGAGCTGGCGCCTTGGATCAGCACCGTCTCTCCCGCCTTCAGTCGGCCGGCGGTCAGAAGAGCGTTGTGCATCGTCTGCAGGGCGATGGGCAGGGTCGCGGCCTGCTCGTAGCCCATGTTGTTGGCGGGAATCGCCGAGACGCGGCCCCAGTCGGTGACGGCGTACTCCGCATAGCCGCCGTTGCCGGAGCACATGACGCGGTCGCCCGCCTTTATGCCCTTCACCTCGCTGCCGACGGCTTCCACCTCGCCGGCGAACTCCAGCCCGAGCACGGTACCTGGTCCGCCGGCGCTGCCGTGCATGTGGCCCGAAGCCATGATCAGATCGGCGCGGTTGAGGCCGGCCGCACGGACGCGAACGAGCACCTGATTGGCCGCCGGCTTGGGTTTCGGCGCGTCGCGGACTTCGATGCCGCTGCCCGTCAGCACTGCCGCCTTCATGATGCGAAATCCTCCCGTCGGCGGTGATCTATTCCCGAGCCGTAGTCGTAGAATTGAGCACACGCCTCGATCCGGGCCAAGGGGCGCCGGATGCAAGGCTCCTGCGCCCGGATGACGACACGAGAGGGCCCGGTGACTGACGGTTGACCGAGATCAAGACCCGGTGAAGGTCCGCCGTGCGACAAAGCGCGGGGGGTTCCCGTTCCCGTTTGCTCGTCTAGAATGGCTCTAGGGAAGCGGCCGAGGCCAGCAACCCCAGGGTGATGCAATGGGATGCATCGTCCCAAGGTGCGCGAGGTCTGAATTCATGGATTACGCGAAGGCATTCGCCCAGGCATTGCTGGCACTGAAGGCAGAGGGGCGCTATCGGGTGTTCGCCGACATCCGGCGCGATCGGGGCAGCTTTCCGGCCGCGCAGCACTTTACGCCGGGCGGGGCCCGGCCCATCACCGTGTGGTGCTCGAACGACTACCTCGGCATGGGCCAGAACCCGGTCGTGCTCGCCGCCATGCATGCGGCGCTCGACCTCGCGGGGGCCGGCTCGGGCGGCACGCGCAACATCTCCGGCACCTGCCATTACCACGTCGAGCTGGAGCGCGAGATCGCAGACTTGCACGGCAAGGAGGCGGCGTTGCTGTTCACCTCGGCCTACGTCGCCAACGACACGACCTTGGCGACGCTGCAGAAGCTGCTGCCGGGCTGCATCATCTTCTCGGACGAGAAGAACCACGCCTCCATGATCGCCGGCATCCGCAACGGCGGCGGAGAGAAGCGCATCTGGCGCAACAACGATCTGGCCGACCTGGAAGCCAAGCTCAGTCAGTGTGGTCGCGAGGTGCCTAAGATCATCGCCTTCGAGTCCGTCTACTCGATGGATGGCCAGATGGCGCCCATCGGCGCCATCTGCGACCTGGCGCAGCGCTACGGCGCGCTCACCTATCTCGACGAGGTGCATGCGGTGGGCCTGTACGGGCCGCGCGGCGGTGGATTGGCCGAGCGCGACCGCGTCATGCATCGCGTCGACATCATCAACGGCACGCTGGCCAAGGGCTTCGGCATCATGGGCGGCTACATCGCCGCCGGCGCCGACCTGTGCGACGCCATCCGCTCCTATGCGCCAGGCTTCATCTTCACCACCTCGTTGGCGCCG
>VBAB01000374.1 GCA_005888525.1 Alphaproteobacteria bacterium | reverse complement strand
GCGCAGATTGCCGTCGTGCTGATCGCCATCCTCGGCATCGTCGCGGCCGTCAACCCCCATCCGGGACGCCGCTCGGGGAGTTCCTGAGCAGGCAATAATCCGCGACAGCTGTCGAAAGCGTGGGCGAACGATCCCTGCGTCAGTGCCGGGAGTCGCTTAGGATGATATCGGATCGTCCGTAGCGTGGTGGAATTCGGGGCACAAGGCCGTGCCTTCGCCATGCCTTCCCAATTCTCGAGGGTGAATATCGGATATCCTGGGGCCGGTATATGCTGACCCTCTGCGTTGGCTGATGATGCGGTCGAGCCGGCGCGATTGGTGAATCGCGCGAGAGCACATGACGGCCTCACATCTTTTTCGCGCTTTCTTGAAGCACCGGGCCAGGGCCAGAACGTCGACAAGCATCGGCGCCCAGATATTGTTTTGGGGGATAATTCCGGTTGCCGCGACGGGGTTGGCTGTCACGCTCCTGGTCAAGGCCGCTATCCTGGCCGTCACGTTGGGCGACGGCTTCCCCATGAAGATCTTGCACGCCAACAAAGACGTTCCCGGGCTTTTTGCGCTCCACATCCTCACGGGCTGCGTCGCACTGCTTATCGGGCCCTGGCAACTTTCGGCGTTCCTGCGAGGGCTGTATCCGCGTCTGCATCGCGGCCTCGGGCGATCCTACGTCGGCCTTGTCTTGCTTTCCGCCGGTGCCTCGCTTTTTCTGGCACCGCGGCTCGACACGTTTGGCACAGGCTATTTGCGAATCCTGTCGGCCGTGCTCTGGGTGACCTTTACGGTCCTCGGTGTTGTGGCTATCCGGAATATCCGCATCGCGGCGCACCGACGTTGGATGATGCGGAGCTATGCGTTCACCTTCATGGGTTTGACTTTGTTGCTCTACGCCTGGATAGGAGACCAGCTCGGCCTGGCTCTTGCTTACAAGTACCCGGCGGTTTCCTGGCTGACGTTCCTGACGAACGTACTGTTTATCGAAATCGTGCTGTGGCGTTCCCCCATGCCAACATCAGACCCGGCACATCGGCGCGACAGCTCCGACCATACGATCCAAGATAGGTCCGGCATCCCGGTGCGGGCCTAGCGGAACCTACGAGTTCACGGCCTGGAGAGCGCCGCTAGATTGAGCGTCTCCGAAGGCCCCAGCCAGAGGACGTGCTCGGTGTGATCCTTCATGGCGTCGCCCGACTCTGCGTGAGCGAAGACGGTAAGCCCGCGTCGGTTCACGATCAGCCAGGGGATGACCCGAGCAAACAGTTCAGACCCGAACGCGAGCTGGCAGCTGCCGCGCGGATGCGGGCCGACGGGTTTGTCGTGCATGCGTCCGACGGTAACCCCGGAGATCCCGCCAGCCTGCGTGCACAGCTCATGCGCTCTCTCGCGCTCAGTGGCGTCGAAATAGACGTGGGCGTGATAGCCGGCAATCCTGCTCATGCTGCTCTCCTTCCATGGCGCGGCCCAGGGCGATATAGAGGGCGGGTCACGCGGGCGTGGCGAAACCGGTAGACGCAACGGACTTGAGGTACGACTTGAGTGCTCCGGGGGAAACCCCAGATGCAGAACTGCCCAAACTCGGGGAAACCTTGTTTCATGGCAATCCCGAGCCAAGCCCCGATGGGTCGTCCACGCGTGGCCGTCCTAGATGGGGAAGGTGTAGAGACTAGACGGGCAGCACCTACCCTCCAGCGGGGCCTTCCGGCCCGGCCAGAGCACGGTGAAGGGATAGTCCAGACCACAAACCCGCCTGCATGGGGCGAGGCGGCGAAAGCCGTAGCTGGTAAGAAAATCCGTAGGGCAGCAATGCCTGTGGGGGTTCGAGTCCCCCCGCCCGCACCACTTCCCCTGTGCTCGGCCCTGGGCTGTGGAAAAAAGCCGTGCAGCGTTAGTCGAAAAGGCAGATTATCTCGACGGCAGCTTCCGAGTCGTGCGCAGTCGTATGCGTATGCGGGTGAGCGGCTGAAGGCCGCATCCTGTCGCTTGGAGCTTTGCGGTAATGCGGGGACGTCAGGGAGCGTTGCGAAGCAGGAATGGCATACGGGAGCGAAGCGTCGCGGGCGGGACCAAGGGAAGCGGGCTTCTCAATGAGCAATCACCGCATTGTCGTTGTGGAGGATGATGTCTTCATTCGCCTCGACCTGACGACGCAGCTGCGTGCGGCCGGGCACACCGTCGTCGGCACGGCCGACTCCGCGGCGGAGGCAGTGCGCGTCGTCGAGCACGAGCGACCCGATCTGGTGCTCATGGATGTCCGCCTGGTTGGCGACCGAGACGGCATCGAGGCCGCGACCGAGATTTGGCAGCGTTTTGCCATTCGCTCGTTGTTCGTCTCGGCAAACCTCGATGCGTCGGCGCGGGCCAAGGCTTCCGCGGCCAATCCGGTCGGCTTTCTGGAGAAACCCTTCACGCCGAACGGCCTTCTGGCGGCGGTTGCTGCCGGGGCGTAGGTCCGACGGTCAGCACTTGGCATACGACGTCGCCGACCACGCACGCCACCCTCGTCCTGAGCTTGTCGAAGGACGGCCCCGCGCATCCCGGCCGTGGTTCGACAAGCTCACCACGGGGTTGGCGGACGCGTCATGCGGCCCCTGGCCGTGATCCCGAGCGCGAATGCGTAGGCCCGGGCGTAATCCTCCAGGTTGTCGAAGCGGCCGGAGCCGCCGCTGTGCCCGCCGCGCATCTTGATGTAGAGGATCACGGGGTTGTCGTCCGTCTTCAGGTGGCGGAGCTTCGCCGCCCATTTGGCGGCCTCCCAGTAGGGCACGCGCGAGTCGTTGAGGCTCTGCGAGATCAGCATCGGCGGATAGGCCTGGGCGCGCACGTTTTCGTAGGGCGAGTAGCTCTGGATGTTGACGAAATCGGCGCGGCTCTCGATCGGATTACCGAACTCGGAGAAGCTAGCCTCGGTGAGCGGCAGGTCGCGATCGAGCAGCGTGTTGAGGCAGTCGACGAAGGGCACCTCGGCATAGACGCCACCAAAGAGGTCGGGCCGCATGTTGACGGCGGCGCCGACCAGCATGCCGCCCGCCGAGGCGCCCGAGGCGACGATGCGGCCGGGACGCGTCAGCCGCTCG
>VBAB01000375.1 GCA_005888525.1 Alphaproteobacteria bacterium | reverse complement strand
GTTCTACAACGGCATGCACAGCGACATCTTCGAGGGCGTTACCATTTTCCTGGCGGCTGCGCTGCTGTTCTACGTCAGCGGCTGGCTGTTCCTGAAGCAGGACCCGAAAGCGTGGCAGGCCTATCTGCAGACGCAGACCGACAAGGCACTGGCCGCACGGTCGCACTATGTCATTGCCGCGCTCGCGTTCTTCGCGGTGCTCCGCGAGGGCGGGGAGACCGTCCTCTTCCTCCACGTGCTCGCCAAGACGAACGGGGGCTGGACGGCGCCGCTCGTTTCCGGAATCGTCGCAGCCTTCGCCGGCCTCGCGGTGCT
>VBAB01000373.1 GCA_005888525.1 Alphaproteobacteria bacterium | reverse complement strand
CGATTTTAGACAACATCCAGTGGGTGTTCTAATTGCCGAGCTAATCGAGCTACATGATCGGTCTCGGTTTGACATTATTGGGTTCTCGGCGTCTATCGATGATCAAAGTGAAGTGCGCAAGCGTATCAACAATGCGTTTGACGCAATTGTGGATGTGCAGGAAATGTCCGACGTTCAATTGAGAAATGCAATTGCGGAAGCGCATATTGACATTATCGTCGACCTTGGCGGACACACGACAGGCGGACGTATTCTCGCCTTGGCTGAACGGACAGCACCAGTTCAGGTCACCTATCTCGGCTATCCTGGAACGGTCGGAGCTGAGTTTATCGACTATGCTATCGTTGACAGTTTTGTGGTGCCCAAAGACGATGCGCGGTTCTTCGTCGAAGAACTTGCGTATTTGCCAGATTGCTATCTGGCGAGCGACAGCAAGCGGCCGGTGGCCCAGCATAACCCTTCACGGGCCGAATTTGGCTTATCCGGCGGAGCGTTTGTCTTCTGTTGCTTCAATGGTCCACAAAAAATCAATGCTCCGGTCTTCGACACATGGATGCATGTCTTGACGGCCGTCCCCGGCAGCATGCTGTGGCTAGCCTACAGCAACAAGTGGGCCGCAGGGAATTTACGCAAGGAGGCACAAATGCGCGGGGTGGACCCCGCGCGGCTCGTCTTCAGGCCGCCACTGAGCTACGCAGATCACCTCGCCGCGCTGAAGTTGGCAGATCTTTTTTTGGATACCTGGCCTTACAACGCGCACACGACCGCAAACGATGCACTGTGGGCGGGCTTGCCGGTGTTGACCTACTCAGGACGCTGCTTTGCTGCGCGCGTTGCGGGGAGCTTGCTGTGCGCAATAGGGATGCCGGAGCTCGTAACACGCTCGCCTGAAGAGTATCAGGCACTCGCGATCAAATTGGCTCATGAGCGAGACGTTCTAAAAGAGCTGCGTCAGAGACTTGCTGTCAACGCCAATACCGCACCCCTCTTTCAGAGTCATCGTTTCGCCCGGCACATTGAAGCGGCTTTCATCGAAATGTGGGAACGTTATAGGCGTGGGGAACGCCCAGAAAGTTTCACGGTGGAAGCTGTACGGGAGGCGACCGCATAGCGTTGCTCCTCCATTATTGAGAGTAATAATCTTCGCCAATTGCGGGCGTTTCCCACGTCCACTCCGCTAACGTTGCATGGGGCTTCCGCCAGTCGTCCGCGAAGCACGCGTCGGTCAGAGAAAAGCGGCAAAAAAAACCGCCGCGCCTGCACGCGCTTTGACACTGAGCGCTTCGTGCATCACATCGAAGCGGCCTAACGTGCACATGCGCGACCGAGCAGAGCGCGGCTTGGCGCCAGAGAGGTTCAGCGTGAGTGCACTGTCTCCGCCCCCAAGCATTACCAGAGAAACGTGCGGGCGCGCGCACATGGCCCGTAACGGGAAATGAACCGGACCTCACTATTTGAGCTGTTCCGACATGAGGGTTTCGTTCGCCGCCACCCATTGTGCGAACTCCGTGAGCTTCTTCTTCGGCAACGCGAACCCAATTTCTGCGGCGCCAGCCTTGATCACGATGCAGACGTGATCTTCGATCGAGCAATTACCCACGCCGAGTCCGGTGATCCGCACAAAAGGAGCGGTGGAGCGTTTCGGCTCGTCGATGGGCGGACCGCGATCGAACGCATCAACGGCCGCCCCCAGCGCGTTCGCAGCAATCTCGCCAGCATGGCTCGGAGAAAGCATGAGATGGCTCACGGCTGAGCCCTGACGGGTCAGCGTGAACCTAACCCGACCGTCAGGCAGCAACGTGTGGTGGAGGCCATCGCTTTGATGGCTGGGCGATTTTGGTGCAGCCACGGCTTTACCTTTCACGAGTTCGGGCTGGTCACGAGCTCGAGCCGGCGATCGAGATTGCCGGCAGGCCGGCGCCGGCCTGACGATGGGCACGTGAAGCCCCACAAGCCTAGACATTCATGGTGTACCCGCTCTACACGCGCAAGCCAAGCAGCCAAGCACACCGCACTTCGCAACGATCCCGAGCCCGCAAAGTTTCAGCCACGACATTGAACCGTCTGCATACAAGTGTGGGAACCGTGGATCCACACAGTTTTGCGGTGCTCAGTCAGAGGCACCCGAACGCGAAGCGGACCAATCTTTCAAGAATGCCCGGTAGGCATCGGCAATTCCTTCACGCAGTCCAATCCGAGGGCGCCATCCGAGCGCCCTTAGCTTTTCGCTGCTCATGAGTTTGCGTGGCGTGCCGTCCGGCTTGGAGAGATCGTGCGCGATCTCTCCCTTGAAACCTACGACCTCGGCGACGAGACGGGCGAGATCGATGATAGCCAAGTCCTCGCCCGAGCCGACGTTGATGTGCGCGGCTTCCGAGTAGACCTTCATGATATGAACCAACGCCTCGGCGCAATCGTCGACATGAAGGAATTCGCGCTGCGGTGTGCCCGTCCCCCAGATCACGATCTCCCGCTCGCCGCGCATTTTCGCCTCGTGCGCCTTGCGGATGAGCGCGGGTAGCACATGGCTCGCCTGCAGATCGTAGCTGTCACCGGGCCCATAGAGGTTGGTGGGCATCGCGGAGACGAAGTCGCAGCCATGCTGCTTGCGGTAGGCTTGGGCGAGCTTGATGCCGGCAATCTTGGCGATCGCGTACCACTCATTGGTCGACTCGAGGGGACCACTCAGCAATGCATCTTCGGTAATCGGCTGGGGTGCGTGCTTGGGGTAGACGCACGAGGATCCGAGAAACACCATCTTTTCGACGCCGGTCGTGAACGCAGCGTGCACGACATTCGCCTCGATCATCAGGTTGTCGTAGAGGAATTGCGCGGGGTAGCTGTCGTTGGCGAGGATGCCGCCAACCTTTGCAGCGGCCATGAAAACAGCTTGCGGTCGCGCCTCGCTCATCCAGGGTACGACCTGATCCTGCCGCGTCAGATCGACGTTGGTGCGCTCGACGGTGAGAATCTCACATTGTTCGCGTCCGAGTCGACGTACGAGGGCCGCCCCGACCATACCGCGATGTCCCGCCACCCACACGCGCTTGCCCGCCAGGGTGTAGAGCCTGCCTGAGGCGTCCTCGGGCTTAATCCTCATTCCGTCGATCTTTCGCGGTGTGCGCTCAAAGCGCCGAGCGATCGTTGCGTGCCGTCTCTTGCTCGACGGCCGTGCGGTCACTTTCCACCATTTCGGCAACCAGCTCGGCAAAGGTAACCTTGGGCTTCCAGCCGAGCTGCGCCCGCGCCTTGGAGGCATCACCCAGGAGCTCGTCAACTTCGGTCGGCCGGAAATAGCGAGGATCGATGCGCACGAGATCTTTGCCGGTCTTGGCGTCGAGGCCGACCTCCTTGGCGCCCTTGCCCTGCCACTCAATGCTGCGGTCGATGCAGGCAAAGGCGCGCTCGACGAATTCGCGAACCGAGTGCGCCTCCCCGGTGGCCAGAACATAGTCCTCCGGGTTGCGCTGCTGCAGCATCAGCCACATGCCCTCGACGAAGTCGCGCGCATGCCCCCAGTCTCGTCGGGCGTTGAGGTTGCCCAGGTATAGCCGGTCCTGCAGCCCGCGCTCGATGGCCGCTACTGCCCGCGTAATCTTGCGCGTAACGAAAGTCTCGCCTCGCAGCGGGCTCTCATGGTTGAAGAGGATGCCATTGGAGGCGTGCATGCCGTAGGCCTCGCGATAATTGACCGTGATCCAATAAGCATAGAGCTTGGCCACCCCATAGGGTGATCGAGGGTAGAAGGGCGTCGTCTCCCGCTGCGGCGTCTCCTGCACCTTGCCGTAGAGCTCCGATGTCGAGGCCTGATAGAAACGTGTCTTGTCCTTGATCCCGAGGATGCGGATGGCTTCGAGCAGCCGCAAAGTGCCGAGCGCGTCTGCATTGGCGGTGTATTCGGGCGTCTCAAAGCTGACGGCCACATGGCTCTGTGCGGCAAGATTATAGATCTCGTCGGGCTTGTGCTCCTGGATGAGGCGGATGAGGTTGGTGGCGTCCGTGAGGTCGCCATAGTGCATGAAGAAGCGGGTGTTGCTCTGATGCGGGTCGACGTAGAGATCATCGACTCGGGCCGTATTGAAGGACGAGGAGCGCCG
>VBAB01000372.1 GCA_005888525.1 Alphaproteobacteria bacterium | reverse complement strand
TTGTCGGCGAGGCCCCGCCCGAGCGCATGGGTGCCGCGCCGCCTCATGAGTTTTCCCTGGACGCGATTACGGATATCCCGTTGCTTGAGGACCAAGCTGCGCGCCCGTGTCGACCGTTCGCCCCCGTCGTTGCGCGGGGCGCCGATCAGGAGGATCTTCAAATGCCGACCGTCCAAGCCGACCGCCTCACGAAAATCGGCTCTGCTCTCTTGCGGGCCGCCGGCGCATCGCAGGAGGAGGCAAACGCCGTCGCCGTCGGCTGCGTCAACGCCAATCTGGCGGGTCACGACTCGCATGGGATCA
>VBAB01000208.1 GCA_005888525.1 Alphaproteobacteria bacterium | reverse complement strand
GCCAGGCGAGGAAGCGGGCCACGGCCGCCCCGTCGCGCTTGCTGGCTGAGCGCGCGCCCCTGATCTCGACGGCGTTCTTGCGCGCCTTGGGCAGCAGGCACGGGTCCGGCCCGCGCACGATGCGTGCCTTGCCGCCCTTGAGCTTGCGGAAGAACCAGCTCGAGGCGGTCGCGGGATCGAGCCGGATGCGCTTGCCCGTGCCCTTGAGCGCGGTCAGCCGACGGTCGAGGGCTGCCGGCTCGTTGACCTTGGCGAGAGGAGCCAGATGCGCCTTGGCATCCGGCCCGATCTTGGCCGGATCGATGAACAGCTCCGGCTTGCCGTTTGCGGGCACGATCGCGAACGCCAGCGCAACAGGATTGTGCGCCACGTCCGCCCCGCGGATGTTGAGCAGCCAGGCGATGGAATCGGGCAGCGTCAGGATCACCGCGTCCTCGCCCTCCTTGCGCAGCGCCGCCTGCAGCTCGGCGATCTTCTGCTCGGCCGCCTTGCCGGCGTATTTCATCGCATGCGGGTTCACCGCGCCGCGCGCCGACGGCGGCCGCTCGCGTCCCCACGCCCGATCCACCGGGTTGCTCGCCAGCGCCTTCAGCTTGATGCCCTTGGGCTGCAGGCTCTTGTCCAGCTCCTCGATCATCGCCGCCGTGTGCAGCCTGGGATCGAAGCCCACCACGCCGCCGGCCTTCAGGTGCTTGCCGAGCCACTCGGCGAGCTTGGCCTGGGGAATCTGCTGTACCTCGAAGGTGCGCGTGTCGATTTGGCTCGGCGCCTGCACCACGTAGCGCCCATCGACGAACAGCGCGGCCGCGGTGCGCCCCACCACGGCAAGGCCGGCCGAGCCCGAGAAGCCCGTGAGCCATTTGAGCCGCTCGGCCGACGGCGCCACGTACTCGCCCTGGTGCTCGTCCGCGCGCGGCACCAGCACGGCATCGAGCCGCGCCTTCGCCATCAGCCGGCGCAGCTTGTCGACACGCTCCGCGCCGCTCTGGCGCACCTCGGGAGGATCGTAGGTCTGGAACATGTCCCTAGTCATGAGGGGCGTGGGGCCCGGATGCAAGCGTGGCACTCACGCCGTCAGTGCCTGGCGCCGGCGGCGTCCGCGACGCCCTCGATCTCCTTCCCCTCCTCGACGACCGTGTCGGGCAGGTTGTCGAGGCAGGCGTCCCAGAGCTTGTCGATGTGCAAGGCGGCCTCGTGGGGCGGCAGGGTCTCGAGCGTGCCGTCGGGCAGCTCGGTGACGATGCCTTCTTGCTTCAGGCGCGCGAGCGCGTCGTCCACATCGAAATCCACGTCGATGCCGAAGGTGGTGGCGAGATACTGCTCGATCGCCTCGTCGACATGGCGCAGGTTGGCGATGTTGACGCGCTCCTTGGCCAGCACGCTGTAGAGCAGCATCTCCTCCTTGATGTCCTCCTCGGCGGCGCGATCGGCGAGCAGCGTCATCACGCCCCGGTTGTCGGCCATGGCGTGGAAGTAGAGGTTCTGGGCCAGCACCACCATGTAGCGGGTGCGCTGGTTGAGGAAATTGGTGGCCTGGCGCAAAGCGATGCCGCCGAAGCCGGCCACCGCCGCGGCCAGCGTGTAGGGATTGCTCAGCATCGCCAGCTTGCCGACGGTGCCGACCACGCCCATGCCGACGCCGCTGCCGGCCGACACGCCGAACTTGACCTTGTCGAACAGGCGGAACCGCACCTTGGTGTTGGGGAAGATCATCTCCACGTCGCTGCGCGGCATGTTCTTGAACAGCTTGATGTAGACGCAGTCGCTCGTCACCGTCACCGGCAGCAGCCCGCGCAGGTGGCGCACGAACTTCTCGGCCTCCTTCTGCTCGATCTTCCTCTCCGCCATCACCTCGCGCACGCGCACGTCGAAGGGCTTGAGCTTGAACAGCAGGAACATGCGCTGGAACACCGGGATCTTCACTTCGCGCCAGCGCATGTAGGCCTTCCGGACATCGCGCCGGCGCTCGGTGATGGTGGTGGCGCCGCGGTAGTAGATCTGGATCTCCTCGAACGCCTCCAGATCCACCTCGAGGTCGAGCCCGTAGGCCGAGTCCTTGGTCAGGATGAAGTGCACGTTGGACGGATCGACGCGCGTGAAGTTGCCCTGCTGCAGCAGTTCGGCCATCTGCTGCACGAGCCGCTTCTGCATGATCGCGCGCTCCTCCGCGCTGAAGGTGCGCGTCTTGAGCAGATCGCTGTCGGGGCTGAACGGCTCGTAGGTCTGCTCCAGGTCGAGCAGCTTCACGGCATAGGAGTGGCGGCGCCAGTAATCGAGGTAGCGCAGGAAGCGGCGCGCCTGTACCGCGTCGCCGTTGGGCCAGAGGTTGGCGGCCGTCAGCCGGTCCATCAGGGCATGGCGGGTGACGGGCAGGAACTTCTCGCGGCGGCTGCCGACAGCGGCCTCGGAGTGCGGATCCTCCGCGGCGACCGCGACGACAGCGCCCGGAGCCGCCTCGGGCGTATCTGCCGCGCCAGCCGTGGAACTTGACGCGGGGACGTCCCTCGAAACGCCGGCCATTGCCATCCCTCACCTCCCCAAGTCGGGCCAGTCCGGCCTTCCGCGCCCTCTTGTTTCCAGGCAG
>VBAB01000994.1 GCA_005888525.1 Alphaproteobacteria bacterium | reverse complement strand
CCTCCTCGGCCGCCTGCAGCGTCTCGTCCCACGTCGCGGGTAGGAAATGGCCGTTCTTCTTGATCAGCGGCGAGGTCACGCGGTCGTAGCGCGCCCACGAGAGCGTGCCGTAGCGGCCGATGTCGCAGAGCCAGCCGTCGTCGACTGCGCTGTTCTCGCGCGGGATAAGACGCATGAGCTGGCCACGCCGCGTGTTGATATCGATGTTGCAGCCCACGGGGCAGGTCGGGCACACGCTCGGGGTGTGCTCAAGGTCCCACGGACGCGCCAGGAAGCGATACGACTTGCTGGTGAGCGCGCCGACGGGGCAGATATCGGTGGTGTTGCCTGAGAAGACGGAGTCGAACGGGCGGCCGGGGAAGATCCCGATCTCCGTGCTGTCGCCGCGGTTGATCATGACCAGCTGCGGGTCGCCGGCAATCACGTCCATGAAGCGCACGCAGAGCTGGCACATGATGCAGCGCTCGCGGTCGAGGACGATCTGCGGCCCGATCTGCAGGCGCTTCTGGAAGCGGCGCTTTTCCTCGACGAAGCGGGTGACGCCGGGGCCGAACTTGAAGGTCAGGTTCTGCAAAGGGCATTCGCCCCCCTTGTCACAGATGGGGCAGTCGAGCGGGTGGTTGATCAGCAGCAGCTCGAGCATGCCGCGCCGCGCCTTCTCCACGGCCTCCGACTTCGTCGTGACGACCATGCCCGGCGCCACGGGGGTGGCACACGCAGGCGGCAAGCCCTTCTGCCTCTCGATGGCCACCAGGCACATGCGGCACGCGCCGAGCGGGTCCATCTTGTTGTGGTAGCAGAACGTGGGGACGTCGATGCCCAGCTTCTGAGCGGCATGGAGCACCAGGGTCCCCTTCGGGACCGTGACCTCCTTGCCGTCGATGGTGAGTGTGACCTGATCAGGTTGCTGCATGGCGTTCCTCTCGTAGAGGCGTATGCACGACACCCCTACACGGCAATGGCATCGAGGCCGCGCTTGAGGCGGCACGTGCCGGTGCGGATGTGTTCTTCGTATTGGTCGCGGAAATGCTTGATTGAGCTGATGATGGGACCTGTCGCGAATTCGCCGAGGGCACACAGGCTCTTGCCCGTGATGTTGTCGCAGATGTCGAGCAGCAGCTCGAGATCCTCGGGGCGGCCCAGGCCGTTCTCGATGCGCTCCACGATCTTCTGCATCCAGCCTGTCCCCTCCCGACAAGGGGTGCATTTGCCGCACGACTCGTGGTGGAAGAAGTGCG
>VBAB01000207.1 GCA_005888525.1 Alphaproteobacteria bacterium | reverse complement strand
CCCAGGTGATGGGGGGCGTCGGGGTGCCCGAGTTGCTCGTCAAAGGATCGGCCTCGCCGCACACCTACGCGCTGCGGCCGTCCGAGACCCGCGCGCTGCAACACGCCGACCTGTTCGTGCGCATGTCGGAGACGGTCGAGCCGTTCACGGCCAGGATCGTGAAATCGCTGCCCGATAGCGTGGAGGTGGTGACGCTGCAGGAGGCGCCGCACCTGAAGCTGCTGAGCCGGCGGACGCAGCCGACGTTCGAGCGGCACAATCATGCCAAAGCCGTCAACGGCGAGCACGGCCGCAGCGACGACCCCGGCCGGTCCGACGGCGTCGACGGCCACGCGTGGCTCGACCCGGACAACGCGGTCGCCATGGTGGATCGCATCGAGCAGGCCTTGAGCGCCAAGGACCCAGCCCATGCGGCGGTCTTCAAGACCAATGCGACGGCGCTGAGGGCCAAGCTCGAGGCCCTCGCCGCCGAGCTCGACCGCGATCTGGCGCCGATCGCCAGCCGGCCCTATATCGTCTTCCACGATGCTTACCAGTACCTGGAGAGCCGCTACGGTCTCAACGTGGTCGGCTCGATCTCGGTGAGCCCGGAGGTGCCGGCGAGCGGCAAGCGCCTCTCCGAGCTGCGCCGCAAGATCGATGAGCTGGGCGCGGTATGCGTGTTCGCCGAGCCGCACTTCGACACGCGCTTGATCGACAACCTGATCGAGGGCACGGCTGCGCGCTCCGGCACGCTCGACCCCGAGGGCGGCCGCCTGGAGCCGGGCCCCGACCTCTATTTCACGCTGATGCGCCGCCTGGCCGGTGACCTCAAGGGCTGCCTCTCCCCGCCGGCGTGATGTCAGGCTGTCCCCTGTTCCCTCTCCCCATTCTTCTTCAGAATGGTGAGAGGGAGAAGAGGGAGATCGTCATGCTGCCCAACGAACGACTGACCTACTCCGCGATTCCCGAGCGGCCGGCGCTCGCGCTGCCCGGCGGCGCGCGCCTGGCGGTGTGGGTGATCGTCAACGTCGAGGAATGGGACATCCGCCAGCCCATGCCGCGCACGGTGCTGAGCCCGCCCGCGGGCGGCTCGCCCATGCCCGACATCCCCAACTGGGCCTGGCACGAATACGGCAACCGCGTGGGCTTCTGGCGCATGCTCGAGGTGTTCGACGACTTCTCTATCCCCGCCGTCCTCGCCATCAACGGCTCGGCGATCGCCGCCTATGACCCGATCGCCCGCGCGGCCCGCGAACGGAACTGGGAATTCATGGGCCACGGCTTCACGCAGAAGAACATGCAGAAGGTGGAGAACGAGGCCGACGACATCGCCCGCACCACCGAGGCGATCGCGCAGTTTGCCGGCAGGCGTCCGCGAGGCTGGCTCGGGCCGGGCCTGACGGAGACGTGGGAGACGCCTGATCTGTTGGTGGAGGCCGGCTACGACTATGTCTGCGACTGGGTGCTCGACGACCAGCCGGTTGTGCTGAAGACGCGCTCAGGCCCGATCATCAACGTTCCGTATACCCAGGAGTGCAACGACGTGGCCATGATGCTCATCCAGCACCACAAGGCATCTGAGTATTCCGACCGCGCCATCGATCAATTCACGCAACTGCACCACGATGCCCGCAACTCCGCGCGCGTGATGGCGATCGTTCTCCACCCCTACATCATGGGCGCCCCGCATCGCCTCAAATACTTCCGCCGCGTGATCGAGCACATCAGCGGCGCCGGCGCGGTCCTGTTCTGGACCGGCGAGCAGATCCTCGACTGGTACAACGCCGAGCGGTCGCGGCTAGGTCTCTGAGTTCGACTCCTACCTGGCCCGTGCGGACTCCCCTCCCCCTTGCGGGGAGGGGTCGGGGGTGGGGGTGTGGAGCGCAGCGACGATGGTGTCCATCACGCCTGTGATATTTCTCTCGTATCGGAATCCCACACACCAGGATCCTGGCCCCGAACGATACCCCCACCCCTAGCCCCTCCCCGCAAGGGGGAGGGGAACACCGTCGAGCAAGCTGCAAGGTTCAATCCGACTCTTTCGACCAGAGTCGATCGATGCTCCACGCGCCACCGCCGGCCGCGGCGAGGGAGAGGAAGACGAAGCAGTAGAGCGCCGCCAGCTCGCCGCGGTTCAGGATCGGAAAGAAGCCGGCCGACGCATGCCCATAGAAATAAGCCACGGCTGTCATGCCGGACAGGATGAAGGCGACTGGTCGAGTGAACAGGCCGATGATGATGAGAACGCCGCCAACCAGCTCGAACAAGCCGGCCGCACCGCCCATCGTGGTCGGGGACGCGTTGTTCATCGGGCCGACGGGAAAGTTCAAATACTTCCCCGTCCCGTGCTGCAAGAGCAGCAGCCCCGACATGATGCGGAGCACACTCAGAAGCTGCGATGAATAAGGCCTGAGAAAATCCATTTGCTTTCCCCCGATCCGTTGTCGTTGAGCCGGACTCGCGCCACCTTACCAAGCAATGTCTGCTGGGTCAGCAAAAGGAACACATGCGCCTCAAATCTTCCCCAGCGCGGTCAGAACCACCTCCGGCGTGATCGGCTGGGTGGTCACGCGCGCGCGGAACGGCAGCAGCGCATCGTTGATGGCGTTCATGACGACTGCGGGCGCGGCACCGGTGCCCGATTCGCCCACGCCCTTGGCGCCCAGCTCCGACACCGAGGTGGGGGTCTGCACATGCGCCACGTCGATGTCGGGCATCTCGGCCGCCATGGGCGTGAGGTAGTCGGCCATGGTGCCGTTCTGCAGCTGGCCGGCCTCGTCGTAGATGCAGTGCTCGTAGAGCGCGCCGCCGAGGCCCTGCACGCAGCCCCCGCGCACCTGCTCGTCGGCCAGCTGCGGGTTGATCACGCGCCCGCAGTCCTCCACCACCCAGTGCTTCAGGAGACGGACGAAGCCGGTGTCCACGTCCAATTCGACATAGGCGCCGTGGATGCCGTTGGTGAAGATGTAGAGATCATCAGCCAGATGGAAGCGCCGCGTGTGCGAGAGCACGGGTTGCATGCCCCTTGGCAGCTCGGCCAGCTGGAAGTGGCCGATGCGGCCTATCTCGGCGAGCGGCAGCCGCTTGGCCCCGCCGGCGCGATCGACCACCGTCCCATCGACGATGTCGAGTGCGGATACGTCGGCTTGCAGCAGCACGCCGGCGATCTGGAGGATCTCCTGCCGCAGGTCGCGGGCCGCCTGGTAGACGGCCTCGCCGCCGATGGCCACTGCGCGCGAGCCGAAGGTCCCGCCGCCGTAGGGAATGGCGTCGGTGTCGCCAGAGATCACCCGCACGCTCTCGAACGGCACGCCCAGCGCCGCAGCCGCGATCTGGCCCATGACGGTGTCCGTCCCCTGGCCCTGCTCGGTCACGCCCACCGAGCAGATGACCCCGCCGTTGGGCTCGAGGCGGATGACGCACGCATCCTGCAGCGAGATCGGCGCCCCGCCCATGCCGTAGTAGCCGTGCGGCCCCGGCGCCGTGCCCTTGATGAAGCAGGCGATGCCGATGCCGCGGTGGATGCCCTGCTTACGCAGCCGGGCCTGCTCGGCACGCAACTCGAAGTAGCGCATGCGTTCGACGAGGGTGTCGATGCAGCGCTGGTGCGACAGGTCCTTGAGCTTGACGCCGCTGGCCGTGGTGGCCGGATAGCCATCGTCGGGGAAAACATTGCGGCGCCGCATCTCGATCGCGTCGATCCCCAGCGCCGTGGCGGCCCGGTCGACCAGATGCTCGCCCACCGTGTTGCCGATCGGATGGCCCACGGCGCGGTACTGCGACGACGGCGGCTTGTTGAGATAGACCACGCTGGCGCGCCCGCGATAGTGCTTGTGCCGGTAGGGCCCGCCCGTGACGTTGAGCACCTGGGTTCCCTCGAGCACGCTGGTGCGCGGATACTGCGAGTAGGCACCGGCACCCGACAGCACGTCGATGTCGAAAGCCTGGATCTCCCCCGATTTGGCTACGGCGATGCGCGCTTTCACGAAGTTCTCGCGTGCATGGATGTCGGACACGAACGACTCGAGCCGGTCGGCGATGAACTTGACGGGTCGGCCCAGCTGGATCGCCGCCGCCGCCGTCGCCACCTCATCGCCGTAGGTGTGGATCTTGAGCCCGAACGAGCCGCCGACATCGGGGGCGATGATCTGCACCCTGTGGTCGGGCACGCCCAGCGTCTGCGCGAACACGCGCTGGATCATGTGCGGGCACTGGCTGCTTGTGGTGATGGTGAGCTTGCCCGTGCCCTTGTCGTACTGGGCGAGCACCGCGCGCGACTCCAGACTCACGGCCGTGTGCCGACCGAACTCGAACGTGTCCTCGATGACGAGATCGGCCTTGGCGAAAGCCGCATCGACGCTGCCGGTGTCGATCACCTTGCGGAATGCCAGATTGTCGCCCAGCTCGGCATGGATCACGGGCGACCCTGCAGCGAGCGCGGTCTTCTTGTCAGCCACGACCGGCAGCTCCTGCCATTCGATGCGCACGCGCTCGGCGGCGTCCTCGGCCTCGGCCCGCGTGCCCGCCACCACCATCGCCACCGGCTCGCCCACCCAGCACGCCCGGTCGACGGCCATCGGGAACTGCGGCGCCGACTTCATGCCGGGAAAGCAGGTGAGCGTGCCGACCCACGGCGCCGTGCAGAGCTTGGCCAGCTCCGCCCCCGTCATGACGAGGGCGACGCCCGGCTGGCGGCTCGCCTCGCTCGTGTCGATCGACACGATCCTGGCATGCGCGAAGGGGCTGCGCACGAACGCGGCGTGCAGCATGCGCGGCAGGGAGACGTCGTCGGTGTAGCGGCCGCGGCCGGCCACGGCACGCTTGGCGCCGGCGCGTGACAGGGTGCGGCCGACGTAGCTGTTGGGCCGGGTGAAGGCGCTCGTGTCGGGTTTGTCGTTCACGGCTAGTGTCCTGATCGCGAAATTCGCCTCATTGTGCGGCGGGCTCGGAGCGAATTTCGCGATCTGAAGGACACTAGTGAATCATGGATTCTAGTGTGATTCAGCTCGAGAAATCCGTTACTCCACCTAGCCTAAGGCGATGATACGGACTTCTCGATCATCACACTAGGCTCCGATCACTTACGCAAGTCGCTTCGCAGCCGCTTGGCCAAGGTC
>VBAB01000995.1 GCA_005888525.1 Alphaproteobacteria bacterium | reverse complement strand
CGGCGAGAAGTCCTGCCGCATCTACGGCGAGAACGTCTGGCTGCCTGACGAGACGCTCGAAGCGTCTAAGGAATATGTGGTCTCGATCAAGGGGCCGCTCACCACGCCGGTCGGCGGCGGCATCCGCTCGATCAACGTCGCGCTGCGCCAGGAGCTCGATCTTTATGTCTGCCTGCGGCCGGTGCGCTGGTTCAAGGGCGTGCCCTCGCCGCTGAAGAAGCCCGACGACGTCGACATGGTCATCTTCCGCGAGAACGCCGAGGACATCTACGCCGGCATCGAATGGCCGGCGCAGTCGGCCGAGGCGAAGAAAGTGATCGACTTCCTCATCAAGGAGATGAAGGTCAAGAAGATCCGTTTCCCCAACACCTCGGCCATCGGCATCAAGCCGGTGTCGATCGAGGGCTCCGAGCGCCTGATCCGCAGGGCGTATCAATACGCCATCGATAACAAGCGCAAGTCGGTGACGCTCGTCCACAAGGGCAACATCCAGAAGTTCACCGAGGGCGGCTTCCGCGACTGGGGCTACAAGCTCGCCGAGAAGGAGTTCGGCGCAAAGCCGATCGATGGCGGGCCGTGGCACAAGTTCAAGAACCCGAAAGGCGGTCCGGACATCACCGTCAAGGACGTCATCACCGACGCCATGCTGCAGCAGATTCTCCTGCGGCCGGCGGAATACGACGTGCTCGCGACGACCAACCTCAACGGTGACTACATCTCCGATGCGCTCGCCGCGGAAGTCGGCGGCATCGGCATCGCGCCGGGCGCCAACCTCTCCGACACGGTTGCCATGTTCGAGGCGACGCACGGCACGGCGCCGAAGTACGCCGGCAAGGACTACGTGAACCCCGGCTCGGAAATCCTTTCGGCCGAGATGATGCTGCGGCACATGGGCTGGGTGGAGGCCGCCGATTCGATCATCCGCTCGATGGAGCGTGCTATACAGGACAAGATCGTGACCTACGACTTCGCCCGGCAGATGGAAGGCGCCAAACAGGTGCCCTGCTCGGGCTTCGGTCAGGCGATGATCGAACGCATGTAATGCGGTTCCTCGCCGGCGCCGCGCTGCTGCTCGTCAGCGCCGGCGCACACGCCGCGTGGTCGGTCAGCGCCGACCNNCAGCGTCACCGAGACCGGGCCGCGCTGGGGGGCGAGCTGGGGCTACCTGCACGAGCGCGACTCGGGCTGGCAGTGGGCCTATCGCGGCCAGTTCCGGCGCGGCACCATCAACTACGAAGGCGCTTTCCTCTTCAGCGGGCAGCCCACCACGGCGCGCACGCGCTACACGGGCCTGCTGAACGAGCTTCAGGGCATTTATCGCTTTCCCGACTCGCACGGCGTCGAGCTCCTCGGCGGGCTTGGTTTCGACTACTGGGAGCGCAACATCCTGCCGGACCAGGTCGAGGACTACGCCGTTGTCTTCGCCCGATTCGGGCTCAACATGGACCCGCGCTCCTCGACCGGCTTTTTCGG
>VBAB01000206.1 GCA_005888525.1 Alphaproteobacteria bacterium | reverse complement strand
GGCCGCAGGGGCGCCGGCGCGATATCGCGAGCCAGACTGGCAACCTGATTGCCGCCCCGATCGCGCCGGGCACCCTTGCGTTTCAGGGGCGTGCTGCGCTGCGGCCTGACCCCGTCGTCGCCGGAATAGTCCTCGTCCCCAGCCGAGCCTCTGTGGCGCCGGCGCTGGCCCGGCTCCTGGGATTGCACCGACTGCATTCGGCTGATGGTGGCGCCCACCCAGTTGTCGTCGACGGCAGCCAGCGCGGGCTGTCCGCTCATCGTTGCGCCGGCGGCGACGGCCAATGTCAGAGCGAATAACGGACGCAAAGAACGCGTGCCGAGCTTCGGGTGGGGGGTGCCGTATCGCCAGTCAGTTGTGAGCGGTTGCATGACTCAACTCCGTCCATGATTGAAGTCAGCCGACATCGTCGCGTCTGATGACGCGCCGATCCCGGACGATTTGGCTAACCCCGCTTAACCAATCACGTGCTTACCGAGAAATCCCTCCGTCGTGAGAGAAGCCAGGGCAAGAATGGTTAATGACGCAAAATGTTCCCGGTGGCCTGCGACCCATCGTTCCGGGTGCAGAAGGGCAACATCTAATGGGTCAATATGGCCACAATCGACAAAGCCGATAGGCTCTATTTCAAGGCGTTGGCCTTGTCGCGTAGAACAAATTTCTGAATTTTGCCAGTCGACGTCTTCGGCAGCTCGCCGAAAATCACCGTTCGCGGCACCTTGAAGTGCGCCATGTTGGCGCGGCAGAAAGCGATGATGTCGTCGGCCGTGATGGGTCCGCTACCCGGCTTCAGCGCGACGAAGGCGCACGGATGCTCGCCCCATTTCTCGTCGAAGCGTGCGACGACGGCCGCTTCCATCACCTGCGGGTGGCGATAAAGAACCTCCTCGACCTCCAGCGAGGAGATGTTCTCCCCACCCGAGATGATGATGTCCTTTGAGCGGTCCTTCACCTCGATGCTGCCGTCGCCATGCCACGCGGCGAGATCACCCGAGTGATAGAAGCCGCCGGCGAAGGCCTCATCGGTCTCGGCCTCGTTCTTGAGATAGCCCTTCATCAGCGTGTTGCCGGTCACCATGATCTCGCCCATGGTGACCCCGTCCCTGGGCACGGGTTGCAGGGTGTGCGGGTCGGCGACCATCAGGTGCTCGATGAGTGCATTGGCGATGCCCTGCCGCGCCATCAGCGCGTAGCGGTCGTCCTCCGGCAGCGCCTGCCATTCGGGCATCGGCGCGCAGTAGGTGGAGGGCCCGTAGCTTTCGGTGGTGCCGTAGAGGTGCAGGACCTCGAAGCCCATCGCTTCCATGCGCTGGATGACGATGGCGGGCGGCGCCGCTCCGCCGGTCGCGACCTTGGTGCGCACCGGCAAGGGGTGCTTGGCGTCGGCCGGCGCGTGCACCAGCATGTTGAGCACGATCGGTGCGCCACAGATGTGGGTGATGCGGTGCGCGACAATGGCGTCGAAGATGCGTCTGGGCTCCACCCTGCGCAGGCACACGTGCGTGCCCCCGGTGGCCGTGACACCCCAAGTGAATGTCCAGCCCGAGCAGTGGAACATCGGCAGCGTCCACAGGTAGCGGCTCTCGTGGTCGAGCTTGAAGGTGAGCGCGTTGCCGAGCGCGGCCAGGTAGGCGCCGCGGTGGCTGTAGACCACGCCCTTTGGGTTGCCGGTCGTGCCGGACGTATAGAGCAGGCAGATGCTGTCCCACTCGTCCTCGGGGCCGGCGTAGGCGAAGGCGGCATCACCCGAGGCGATGAAGTCCTCGTACTCGACCTCGCCGAAGTTCGGCGCCCCTTCGGTCTCGGCGTCGGCGATGTCGATGACGATCGGCCGCTTGCTACCCAGCAACGCCAGTGCAGGCGCGATGGTGGCGTGGAACTCGCGATCGGCCAGCCAGAAGGCAATCAGGGGCGCGTCGAGACGGATGTTGATCGGGTTCAGCACCGCGCCGATCATGGGCGCTGCGAAATGCGCTTCCAGCATGGCCGGTGTGTTGGCGGCGAGGATCGCCACGGTATCCCCGCGCTTCACTCCGGCTTTGGTCAGGGCATGCGCCAGCTGCCGCGCGCGGGCGTAGAACTGGCGGTAGGTGAAACGGCGCTCGCCATGGAGGATCGCGACGCGATCGCCGAAAAACTGCGCGGCCCTGGCCAGGAAGCTCACGGGGCTCAATGGCACGAAGTTGGCGGAGCGCTTGCGCAGCTCGGGTCTGTCGATCATCGCTTCTGCCCTACTTCGGTTGTCATCCCGGTGCTTGTCACCGGGATCCATCGTGCCGCTTGCTCCGGAGCCCGCGGATAACTGGATACCGGGGACAAGCCCCGGTATGACAGCGTAGCTCATCCCATGGCCAGCAGATGCCCGCCGTCGACCGTGACGACGCTGCCGGTCATGAACGCTCCGGCCTCGGAGGCGAGCAGCAGCAGCGGCCCGTCGAGCTCGTGCACGGCGCCGGCGCGCGCCATCGGCACGCGCGCCATCATGCGCTTGCCGGCCTCGCTGGCGAGATATGCGTCGTTGAACTCGGTGGCGAAATAGCCGGGCGCCAGGGCATTGACGCGGATGCGGTCGCGCGCCAGCTCCAGCGCCATGGATTTCGTGAGGCTGATCACCGCGGCCTTGGTGGCCGAGTAGGTGGAAAGGCCCTTGATCACGCCGAAGCCCAGCAGCGAGGCGATGTTGATGATCGAGCCGCCGGTGCGGTTGGCCGCCATGCGCCGCGCCACCTCCTGTCCGACGCGGAACACTCCGTCGAGATTGACGGACATCACCGAGCGCCATTCCTCCTCGCTGGTCTTGGTGAAGAAGGCCCCGGAGGGGACGCCGGCGTTGTTGACGAGGATCGTGATCGGCCCGAGCGCCGCCTCCGCGCCCGCAACGGCCTTCGCCACCGACGCGCGGTCCGTCACGTCCATGGCCAGAGCGGCGGCCTCGCCCCCGTCCGCCCGGATCTCGGAGGCGAGCTGCTCCAGAACATCGAGGCGCCGCGCGGCGAGCGCGACCTTGGCCCCAGCGCCCGCCAGCACGCGCGCGAAATGACGCCCGAAGCCGGAGGAGGCCCCGGTCACCAGCGCGGCCTTGCCCTGAAGCGAGAGCAGGTCTTTCGCGGCCATGGTCTTGGCGCTCTCAGTTCTGCGTTCTCAGACAGTCATTGCGGGCACCTGACCCATGAAAGCTTTGTCCAGCACCTTCGTAGCGATATCTGTGGTCCGTCAGCCCGCGGGCGGCTTGTCGTCCGTGGCTGCTTCCGCTGGCGTGGCTGGCGTCGAGGAGCCTTGGCCGGGAGGTGGGGCGCTCGTTCGCCCGGCGAGCTTGGCCAGGCTCTCGGCGATTGCCGGCGGCAGCTTGGAAAAATCGGGCGGTGGCCGGCTGTTGACTTGGGTGGGCGGCGCCTGTCGGTGATCGCTCCGCGCCGCGCTTCCCGGCAGCGGCGGTGGACCCGGACGCTGGAGCGGCACGGCCCTCGGTGGGAGCGGTGGCGGTCCCGTCTTCGGCGGTGGCGGATCGTGGTCCGCGGCGGCGGTGGCTGCCGGCTCCTGTGTGCCGTTTGCCCGCAAGGGTGCCGCGGACGCGGGCTGCGGCGAGGTTCCTGGCCGCAGGGGTGTCGGCGGCATTGTCCTCAGGGGGACGGCGGCGGGCTTGGCCGCGCCCGCCGGCAAAGGCGGCGGGCCGCCGGGCGGGCGAGCGCGTTCCGAAGGCGCTCCGGCGCGCGTCTGGCTCGCTGGTGCCTGGGCGGGTGGCACGGCTTGCGGCTCGGGCGCTTCGGCGCCGTTGGCAACCGACGCTGGTTGCGGCGTGGGGGCGTCGGCGGGCGCCGCTTCCAAGGGTGCTTCCTCGACTATCTTCTCGCGCTTGCGCAAGAGGCTGCGCCGCTTCATGCGCCGCTCGGTGCGGCGCGCGACCTTCAAAAGCTGCAGCGCCTCGCGCTCGCTCATGGGCTCGCCGTAAAATGAGCCTTGCCCGTAGCCGCAGCCGATCGTGCGCAGGAGGCCGACGTCCTCCTCGCGCTCGACCCCCTCGACGACCACGTTCTTGCCGAGCTCATGGGCCAGCGCGATGATCGACCGCAGGATGACCGATCCGGTACCGTTCTCCTCGCTCGCCTGCAGGAACGAGCGGTCGATCTTGATGGTGTCGAACGTGAACTGGTTGAGGTAGGAAAGCGACGAGTAGCCGGTGCCGAAGTCGTCGAGCGCCAAGCCGACGCCCGCCTCGGCAAGCTCCCGCAACACCGCTGTCGCCTTCTCCGGGTTCTCCATGACGAGCGATTCGGTGACCTCGAGCCGCAGCGAGCCCTTCGGGATGACGGCGCGGCCGAGGTTGAGGCGCACCTCCTTGACCAGCTCCGGCCTGAACAGCTGCCGGCTCGAGACGTTGACGCCCACGAACACCGGCGCATCCGGCCGCGGCAGCTCCCTCTGCCAGCGTGTCACCTCGCGCACGGCGCGCGACAGGACGTAGGACCCGAGCTTGACGATGAGGTCCGTCTCCTCGGCCACGGGAATGAACTCGGCGGGATTGAGGGGCCCAAGGGTGGGATGCTCCCAGCGCAACAGGGCCTCGAAGCCAGCCAGCGTTTCCGTCGGCAGATAGTAGATCGGCTGGTAGAGGAGTCTGAGCTGCTTCTTCTCGATGGCGCGCCGCAGGTCGCCCTCGAGCGCGGGGCGGCTGTCCTTCTCGGTGCGCATCGCGGCGTTGAATATCTCGATGCGATCGGGCCCCGCACGCTTGGCGCGATACATGGCGATCTCGGCCTCGCGCAGCAGCTCGGCGGGGTCTTCGTCGGGACCGTCGTAGAGGGCGATGCCGATGGAGGCGGTGAGCACGATCTCCTGGCCGGCGATGTTGATGGGCGCCCGCAGCGAGCGGCGCACCTGCTCGGCCAGCATGGCGAGCTCTGAAGGGCTGGATTGGCTGAGCAGGAGCAGGGCGAACTGGTCTCCGCCGACGCGCCCCAGCGTGTCCTGCGGACCCAAGTTGCGCCCCAGACGCCGAGCGATCGTCAGCAGCAGGCTGTCGCCGACGATCAGCCCGAAAGAGGCATTCACGGACTTGAACTTGTCGATGTCGATGAACAGCAGGGCCGGCCGCACCAGGGGCTCGAGCGTGGCGCGCTTGGCTATGATCCCCAGGCGGTCGAGAAACAGCTCGCGATTGGGAAGGCCGGAAAGGCTGTCGTGCACGGCATCGTGCATGAGCCGCTCTTGCGCGCGCTTGGCGTCCGTCACCTCGCGGACGAGACCGACGCAGCGTATGTTGCGCCGGTCGGAGGAGGGCACGGCGGCGGCCTCGAGCTCGAACCAGCGGTACGAGCTGTCCACGTGCCGCATGCGGAACTCGATGCGCATCTCCCCGTCGGCGCGGTCCTTCATGGATCCGAGCAGCAGCTTGAAGCGCTCGCGGTCGGTGGGGTGCATGTGCTTGGTGAAATCGGCGATCTTGGCCGAGAGCTCGCCGGCCTTGAGACCCAGGATCGCCTCCATGATCGGGCTCACCTTGATCTCGTCGCGACGCTCGTTCCATTCCCAGACCCCGGCGCCGGCGCCGTCGACGGCGAGCGATCGCAGCTGCTGCTCGCCGGGCTGCACCCCGTAGAGGGGCTCCACCGAGCGGAAGGCGTATTGCGTGACCGTGAAGCCGATCAGCACGACGATGAGGACCAGCCCGGCCGTGAGCCCGAAGACGACGATGTCGCCCGACAGTCTGCCGGTGAAGGTGATGCCGGCGCCGAACAGCCACACCAGCAGCAGCATCCAGGTCGGCACCAGCGAGAGCGCACGATCCTGGCCGCGCAACGCCAGGAACAGCGTCAACGCCGCCCCGACCGCGGCGATGAGGATGCTGGAGAGGCGGGCAAACGTGGCCGCCAGCCGCGGGTCGAGAAATGCCACCGCGACGAGAGCAAGCTGCGCCGTCACCCACAGCAACAGCAGCATGCGCACGAAGCCGTGCCAGGCCCCCAGGCGCAGGAAGGTGTAGAGGAAGACGAGGAGCGTTGCCGCCATGCCGGCCTCGGTAGCGGCCCGGTATTGCGCATTCTCCTCGGGGCGGATCGCGAACAGCTTCTGCCAGAAGCCGAAGTCGACGCAGAGGTAGGCCAGCACGCACCACGTGAAGATGGCGGCGGTGGGGAAGATCGCCTTGTGGTTGGCCGCGAACACCGCGGTGAGGAAGATGGCGAGCAGGCCGGTGATGCCCAGCATGATGCCGTTGAAGAGCTGGCGGTCGCGGCTCTTCTGCTCGAACTCGATGGACTTCCACAGATGGAGGCGCGCGAAGCGGTCGGAGGCGAGCTCGGCCACGAACGTGACCGTCTGCCCGGGCTCCAGAGTGAGGCGGAACACGTCGGTGCGGTCGTTCTTGATGCGCTCCGGCACATAACCCACCGAGGGCGTGACGGCGTCGATGCGGCGCGCGTCGAGGTCGGGCCACACGATGCCCGAGCCCACCATGCCGTAGCGGTCCGCCGTGAGCCAGCGCTCTACGGCCTTGTCGGTGGTGTTGGTGAGCGCGAACACGAACCATGCCGGGTTCGTGCCAGGCGTCGCCGCCCGCACGGACATGCGTCCGCGGACGCCATCGGCCCCAGGCGCGGTTTCGACCTGCAGGGCATCGCCGCGCCCCTCGTAGGCCTCGCCGAGAGCGGTGATCTCGATGCGATCGAGATCGTTGCCGATGGCGATCGCCTTGAGCGCGTGGGCCGCGGGCACGTGCGCGAGGAGGAGACCAGCAAACATGCAGGCGAGCAACAGCGCCTGCATGGGGCGCCACGCCCACACGCGCTCTGTGTTCTCGGCCCTGCCACGCGTTTGCATCAAGCTCTTGCCATCAACTAGGCCCGTGCATCGTCTTGCAGCAGGGCGAAGAGATCATGATCCTGCCAGAGGGCGGCGCGCCATACCTTCGCGCTTGAAGCCGGCTTTTTGCAGCACGCGCGCGGAGGGGTAATTGTGCGGCAGGCATGCCGCCTCCAGCCGGTGCAACCCGAGCGTAACGAAGGCGAACGGCAGCACGGCCTTGACGGCGTCCGTCATGTGGCCGCGACCGATGTGGGGCGCGCCGATCCAGTAGCCGACCGAGGCGGCCT
>VBAB01000205.1:4895-10324 GCA_005888525.1 Alphaproteobacteria bacterium | reverse complement strand
GGCGCCGGGCAACAAGGGCGGCGAGTCCGAGACCATCCTGGGCAAGTGGCTCAAGGCGCGCGGGCGGCGGGACAAGGTCGTCATCGCCACCAAGGCCGGCAACGCGATGGCGCCCGACAAGAAGGGGCTGTCGAAGGCCTATGTCCTGAGGGCCGTCGAGGACTCGCTCAAACGCCTGCAGACCGACTACATCGACCTCTACCAGTCGCACATCGACGATGCCTCGACGCCGCTGGAGGAGACGCTGTCCGCCTACCAGCAGCTGATCGAGCAGGGCAAGGTGCGCGTCATCGGCTGCTCCAACTACACGGCTCCGCGGCTGGCCGAAGCCCTGAAGGCCAGCGCCGCCAGGAAGCTGCCGCGCTACGAGAGCCTGCAGCCGCACTACAACCTTTATGAGCGGGCGGCCTTCGAGGCTGGGCTCGAGCCGCTCTGCCTCGAGGAGAAGGTCGGAGTGATCCCCTACTACTCCCTGGCCAGCGGCTTCTTGACCGGCAAGTACCGCTCGGAAGCCGACTTCGGCAAGAGCCCGCGCGGCGGCCGCATGCAGAGCTACCTCAACGCGCGGGGGCTTCGCATCTTGAAGGCGCTCGACGAGGTCGCGGCTCGCACCAAGTCCAAGCCGGGGCAGGTGGCGCTCGCCTGGCTGATGGCGCGCCCTAGCATCACCGCCCCCATCGCCAGCGCCACCAACATGGCGCAGCTCGAGGACCTCGTCGGCTCGACGCGCCTGAAGCTCGACAAGGACGCCATCGCGCAGCTCGACACGGCCAGCGCAGCCGCCTGAGCGGTCGGTCGGTCGTGTCTCAGCTGGAATAATTCCAGCGGCACCGACCGTAGCCTATGCAATGCCCATCACGTATCGCGCGGCGGGAGGACCACGCAGATCGGCTCTGGCTTCACCTCGGCCGGGTTGCTGCCGTGGATATGCAGCTTGCCGCAAAAGTGCGCCCGTCCGTCCGAGGCGTCGTCGGCGACCACGTAGGAGCGCGCAACGGTAATCCAGCTGCCATCGATCAGCAGCCTCACGACGGCTTGGCCATTCACTACGGTCTCGACGAAGTCGGCAGCCGGCCTGCAATCCTTGACGTCGCAGCACGACTGCCCATAGAGATCCTTGTAGGCACGGTAATCCATACCCCTGTCGTTCACATGTGCAGACGCGGCCGATGCGCCCAGAAGCATGCAGAGCACAAGCCACGAGCTCTTCATGACATGCGCTCAGGTCTTGCGGGGACGCACGCGCGGAAGCTGGATGAACTTCCAGGGCGCGGGCGTTTCGCCGATCGGGACCTCGATGAGCACCGGCCCCGGCTCTTTCAACCCGCGGCGGAGCGCGATGCGCAGCTCCTCGGGCGAATTGGCCCGCAGGCCGACAGCGCCAAAACTCTCAGCCATCTTGACGAAATCGGGGTTCGTCAGATCGCTGGCGATGGTGCGGTTGCCATAGTCCTCTTTCTGCATCCGCCGCACGTTGCCGTAGCCGTTGTCGTTGAAGACGACGGCCACCACGGGGATGCGGAAATGCACGGCCGTGGCCAGCTCCTGCACGTTGAACATGAAGCCGCCGTCGCCGTTCACCGACACGACCGGCACATCCGGGCGGGCGATCTTGGCGCCCAGTGCGGTCGGATAGCCCATGCCGAGCGCACCTTGGTAGCCTAGTCCCAGGTAGGTGCGCGGCGCGTAGACCGGGAAAGCCAGCCGACTGACGTAACCGACCTGCGTGAACTCGTCGACGAACAAGCCCTCCTCGGGCAGCTCGGCGCGAATGGCCTCGAGGTATGCCATCTGCGGCTGCAGCTTCGAAAGAGCCGCACGCGTCTCCGCCTTCAGGCCGGCGATCTCGTCCTCGAGAGCGGCCCGTTTGCGGTTGTGCCTGGGGATGCGGTCCAGCAACCGCCGCGTCACGGCGGCCGCGTCGCCGAGCAGCGCAGTCTGGCGCGCGCGATGGCGGACCATCTCCTCCGGATCGATCTCGATGCGAATGATCTTGAGCGCATCGTCGACGCCCCAGCCGATGAGCTGCGAATGCAGGCGCGAGCCGATGCCGAGCACCACATCGGCCTCGGCCCACAGCTTATGGCCGGCCGGGAAGGGCAGGCTCAGCTCGTGGCGGCTGTCGACCACGCCATGACCCATTCGGTAGGGCACGACGGCCGCTCCCAGCATCTCGGCCAGCGCCGTCACCTCCGTGCTCGCGTGCTGGGCGCCACCGCCGACGATGATCAGGGGGCGTTTCGCCTCGCCCAGCGTCTTGGCTGCGGCCTCGACGGCGTCTTCGTCCGGTTCGGGCGCCGGCAGCGGAGCCGGCAAATCGGGCAGCGCGCCGTTTGTCGTCTTGCCCCACACGTCGAGGGGACATTCGATCGCCGCTGGGCGCGGGCGACCCGAGACCATCTGCCGAAACGCTTCGTCGGTGACGGCTGCTGCCTCGTGCGGCGCCCGGATGCGGGCCGACCACTTGGTCAGGCGCTGCATGATGCCGAGCTGATCCGGGATATCGTGCAGGTAGCCGGTGTCGCGATTGACATAGGCGAGCGGCACCTGGCCGGCGATCGCCAGCACGGGCGCATTGTTGCCGTAGGCCTGCGACAGCGCCGCGGTGGTGTTGAGGAAGCCGGGACCCGGAACCACGCAGTAAGCGGAAGGCTTGCCGGTGGCCATGGCCGCGCCGAGTGCGAGGTAGCCGGCGCCCTGCTCGTGGCGGGTGTGGATGGGCCGGATGCGGTTGGTCTCGTCGTACAAGGCGTCGAAGAAGGGATCGTTCTGGACGCCCGGCAGGCAGAAAAGCGTATCGATGCCGTGCGCGATCAGCCGCTCGATGACGATCTTGGCCGTGGTCCTGCGACCCGGCGCCGCGGCTGCCTTCGGCATATCGAGTCCTCCCTGGCTGGCGACTTGCTTGGGGGCAAGGCGTCCGCCGACAACCGTGCTATCCGGGCTCGGAGGCGTCAAGCCAGGGATTATGGGGGCAGATATGCTCGAGGAGGCGCGATCTCTAAGCTCAGCGGCCCTTCCAATCGGGCTTGCGCTTCTCGGCAAAGGCCTTCGGGCCCTCGATCGTATCCTCGCTGCGGGTCATGGCGACGTAGGCGGGATAATGCAGATTGCGCATGGCGATCTCGAGCGCCGGCACGTCGAGGGAGCGCATTACCACCTGCTTCGTCGCGCGGATGCTCATGGGCGAGCACTCGAGAATTTGCCCGGCCCAGCTGCGCGCTTCGGCCATCAGCTGCGCATGCGGCACGACGGCCGTGACGAAGCCGAGCTCATAGCCCTCCCGCGCCGACACGTGGCGCCCCGTGAGCATCATGCCCATCGCGCGCTTGAGGGGGATCTGGCGCGGAAGGCGCTGCATGCCGCCGGCCCCCGCCGCTAGGCCCACGCGCGGTTCGGGCAGGGCGAACCTCGCCTGGTCGGAGGCGATAATGATGTCGGCGGCAAGCGCGATCTCGAAACCGCCGCCCATGGCGACGCCGTTGACCGCGGCGATGACGGGCTTGTCGAGGTCATGGCGGTTGGCGAGGCCGCCGAAGCCCTTGGGCGGGGATTGCGGCCGGTTCCCAGTCTTGGCCCTGAGCGCTGCGTGATATTTGAGATCGTTGCCGGCGCAGAATGCTTTGTCCCCGGCACCCGTGATGATCGCCACCCATAGATCGGGATTGGCGGCGAACTCGTCGAACGCGTCTGACAGCTCCTGGTTCGCCATGGGGTGCAGCGCGTTGTAGACCTCGGGGCGATTGATGGTGACGATCAACAGACGTCCGTCGATATCGACCTTGCTGTATTGGGCCATGGCCATGGCGGTTTCCTCCTCGAGGTTTGTGGCATCGGGTGGTCGTCGGTGCACGATCGCACCGGCGCGTGCGTCAGATGATGTCACCCGGTCCAGGCCGCACGAGGGGCGCAAGGGGCCCAACCGCCGCCTGGGCCTGCAGAGCATTTTCAGGGGAGCACAAACCCTGCAGCCTCAAGATTCGAATCAGCTTGTATGGGCCACAAAATACACCGAGTATGTAATGATAAAGAAACAGTTAACACTGGCCATGACGCTTTAGAGCAACAATAGTTGGACTTGTAGAACTAGACCTGTCGCTACCATTGACGCAGCAAAGCGCAATAAGTACTGGATATTACGTAAGATGACTGACATGATTCGAGGTACATCTATGATCGTCATTGTGGAGGAGCGAGAAACAGTAAAGGATGGCTATACAGCCTGGTTCGATCGCGAGGGCGTATCTGCAACCGGACTTTGTACCTCAGATTTCGACAGTTGGGTGAAAACAGTATCAGAGCAGGATATTCTTGCCGTCGAAGCATTTCTGCTTGGCGATTGTCTCGAGCGAAACGGTCTTCCTAAGCTCATCCGGGGGCGCTCCAATGCACCCGTCATTGCCATGAACGACAACAAGTCCCTGGACGAGACGCTGGACCTGTTTGCCGCCGGCGTCGACGACGTGGTTCGCAAGCCTATCCACGTGCGGGAGATCCTAGCGCGCATCAGGGCGATCAGGGCGCGCGCCACCGTCAGCGGGGAGGGAACGCTGATCGGACAGCTACGCGTCTTTTCGGACGGCCGAGATCCGGAAGTGGACGGTAAAGTCCTGCCTCTGCCGCGACGCGAGCGCCGCATCCTCGAATACCTCGTCAACAACAAGGACTGTCGGGTGAGCAAGACCCAGATTTTCAATTACGTCTACGGACTGTTCAGCGACGACATCGACGAGAACGTCGTCGAGAGTCACATCAGCAAGCTGCGCAAACGGCTGCGTCACCGGCTGGGCTACGACCCCATCGATTCGCAGCGCTATCTCGGCTACCGCTTGATCCAGTCCTAATGGTTTTCGCGCGCTTCGTGAGGGGCACTCAAGCTTCGCACAAGCTGGCCCTGCTCTACTGCAATCTCTGGCAAGTCGCGCGGGAGTGATCCAATGGCAGGCAAACCGGTTGGCGACGGTCGCCGACAATATCGCCAACACCGGCACCACTGGCTACAAGCGGGCATCGGCGGAATTCTCCTCGCTCATCCTGGAATCGGGCCAATCGGAATACATCTCGGGCAGCGTCGACACCAACGTCCGCTATGCCATCAGTGAGCAAGGCTCCCTGAAGTTCACGACGTCAGCGACCGACCTGAGCGTAAAGGGCAACGGCTTTTTCGTCGTGTCCAACGATGCCGGGCAGACGTTCCTCACCCGAGCCGGGTCATTTGTTGCGGACGGCAACGGCAATCTGGTCAACGCCGCCGGCTTCAAGCTCATGGGCTATCCCATCGTTGGCGGCAATCCCAATACTGTCGCCAACGGCACTGCCGGACTCACCGCGGTCAGCGTCGGGTCGCTGTCCCTGCAGGCCGTCCCGTCTGCTGCAGGCAATCTCGCCGTCAATCTTCCGTCCAACGACGCCACCGTTGCAGCCGCCAA
>VBAB01000205.1:0-4876 GCA_005888525.1 Alphaproteobacteria bacterium | reverse complement strand
ACCGCAGGCTCCCAATTCTCCGGCAAGACATCCCTCGTTGCTTTCGACAACCTGGGCAACGAGGTGACGCTGGACGTCTACGCGGCCAAGACTGCCGCCAACACCTGGCAAGTGACGGTTTTCGACCGTTCGACGGCGGCAGTGGGCGGCGGCTTTCCCTACTCTTCCGGACCGCTCACCACCACCTCGCTCTCGTTCGATGCGACTACGGGCCACCTGGTCTCGGCCAGCCCCACCTCGTTGAGCGTGGCGATACCGAACGGCAACACGGTCGCGCTCGACCTGTCGCAGACGAGCCAGCTCGCGGCCGATTACACAGTCTTCAAGGCCAGCATCGATGGCAACGCTCCGAGCAAGGTGGATCACGTCGAGATCTCCGACGACGGTCAGGTCTCTTCTGTCTTCGAAAATGGCGCCCGAGGTGTCAGCTATCGTATTCCGCTGGCAGACGTTCCAAGCCCAGACAACCTGAGGCCGCTCGCCGGCAACGTCTACGTGGCGAGCAAAGATTCCGGCGACATCCAGATCGGCTTCGCCAAAGACGGCGGATTTGGAATGATAGTTTCGGGCGCACTCGAGCAGTCGACGGTGGATCTGGCCTCGGAGCTCACGAACATGATCGAGTCGGAGCGCAACTATACGGCCAATTCGAAGGTCTTCCAGACCGGAGCCGACTTGATGGACGTGCTGGTCAATCTGAAGCGGTGAAGGCGCCGACTTGACGCCGGGCCACGGATAGGACTGCGGAATGTCGCTCTCGGTCGGTCTGGACGCTGCGGTTTCCGGGCTGTCGGTCTCGGCAGAACAGACCAGTGTCGTCTCACGCAACGTTGCGCGGGCAGGTGACTCGCACGCTACGCGCAAGACGGCGAACGTCGTCACGGCGCCCGGTGGCGGCGTGCGCGTCGCCTCGATCACGCGGGCATCGAATCGGGCCCTATTCGACAAGATGCTCGGGGCGAGCACCGACGCCACAGCGCAGAAAGCCATCCTCGACGCACTGAGCGCGCTCGATCGGACCAGCGGCGATCCGCAGGACGATGTGTCGCCAGCCGCGCAAATAACCAAGTTCGCCTCCGCGCTCCAACAATATGCGCAAGCGCCGCAGAACGACCTCTTTGCCCGCTCGGCCGTGACGGCCGCCAACGATCTCGTAACAACTCTCAACAGCGCCACGCAAACGGTGCAGCAGGTGCGAGGTCAGGCCGACGCCGACATCGCCAGCTCAGTCGCTCGATTGAATGACCTGTTGGCGCAGTTCGAGACCGTGAACACGAAGATCAAGCTTGGCTCATCGTCAGGAGACGTGACAGACGATCTCGATCAGCGCGACCAGATTCTGACGAGAATCTCCGAGGAAATCGGTATTCGGACCGTCACGCGCGCCAACGAGGACATGGCGATCTACACCGACAACGGCCTGACCCTGTTCGACACGCATGCCAGGGCCGTGACGTTCGAGCCGACCACGTTCTTCCTTCCCTCTACCAGCGGTGCGCCCGTCATCGTCGATGGCGTTGCCGCGACGGGCAAACACTGGCCTGACGGGATCGAGCTCGGGACGCATTGCTGCCTTGGCCCAGGTCCGCGATTCGATCGCCGTCACCTACCAGAGCCAACTCGACGAGACAGCGCGCGGTCTAGTCCAAGCCACCGTCGAGAGCGATCAGAGCGCCTCCCCGACCTTGCCCGATGCGCCCGGCCTCTTCACTTGGGGCGGTGCGCCGGCGATGCCCGCCGGTGCCAGTATCGAAGTCGGGCTGGCCGGCTCCATCAAGGTCAACGCCAGCGTCGATCCGGCTCAGGGAGGCGATCCGGCCCGGCTGCGCGATGGGGGCATCTCCAATCCCGGCAATCCGGCCTACGAGTACAACACGACTGGCGCTGCAGGCTATTCGGACCGGTTGAACCAGATTCTCGACGCACTGCAGCAGCAGCAGTCCTTCGACCCGGCCGCAGCTGCGGGAGCGACCGCGACCGTCTCCGATTTCGCTGCCTCCTCGGTAGCCTGGCTGCAAGCCGCCCGCAAATCCGCGACCGACGATGCGGACTACAAGAGCACCTTGCTCAGTCGGTCCTCCGATGCCCTGTCGAGTGCCACCGGTGTCAACCTCGATGAGGAGATGACGTTGCTGCTGGAGCTGGAGCGCTCATACCAGGCCTCCAGCAAGCTCATTACCACCATCGACAACATGTACGGCGCGCTGATATCGGCGGCGGGACGGTGACATGAAGACGACGTTCACATCGACCAGCGCCATCTCCGAGGTCGCGCGACTGACGATAATGAAGCTGCAGTCGCAGCTGGTCGAGGCGCAGAAGGAGGTTGCCACCGGACGATATGCCGATGTCGGCGCGACGCTTGGCAGCAGGACGGGCCAGTCCGTCTCCCTGCGCCAGGAGGAGACGCGCCTGCAGGCCATTATCGACAGCAATGGCCTGGTCGCAACGCGCCTCGACGCGTCGCAATCCGCGCTGAAATCCATCAGCGACGACGCGCAAACCTACCTGGATCAGCTGATCTCCTCGCGCACCGGCGATGTTCAGCACTCAATCGAGGGTGAGGCGCGGAACGGCTTGAAAGGCCTAATCGGCACGTTGAATACGCAAATCGATGGGGCCTATCTGTTCGCGGGCACCAACGCCGACGCCAAGCCGATCGTGGACTACGAGCAGAGTCCCCCTTCCGCCAGCCAGCAGGCCGTCGACGCCGCCTTTGTCGCGGCGTTCGGGTTCCCATCCTCCGATCCGCAGGTCGCCAATATCTCGGCGAGCGACATGCAGACCTTTCTCGACACTTCGTTTGCCGATCTCTTCAAGGACCCGGCGTGGAAGAACACCTGGTCCCAGGCCTCGGATCAGAACGTGCGCAGCCGCATCTCCAGCTCCGAGCTGATAGATACGTCGGCCAGCGCCAATGACGATGCCATCCGCAAGCTGGTCAGCGCACATGTCATGGTAGCGGCGCTCGGCACGGCGAACCTCAACCAGAGCGCCTACCAAGAAGTCATCGATCACGCCTCCACTCTCACCAGCGAGGCGATCCAGGGGCTGACGACGATGCAGGCCGACCTGGGGAGCGCCCAGCAACGGGTGACCGATGCCAACAGCCGGATGACGGCCCAGGCGGACATCATCACCAATCACATTGGCGCGCTCGAGGGTGTCGATCCCTACGAGGCTTCGACCCGCCTCTCCTCGCTCATGACGCAGATCGAGACTGCGTACTCCATGACGGCGCGTATCGAGAAGCTCACGCTGCTCAACTATCTCCCAATCTAAGCGCAATAGGCCCCAACACGGACCAGGGAAGGAAGCCGATGTACCAGTTCTCTTACGCAGAAGTGCTCGATGAGACCCCGCGGGGCGCCCGCGAGCGGGAACGCCAGGCGATCGTGCGCTCGATCGAGCTGCTCGAGGCTGCCGAAAAGAGCGGCGTGCGCTCACGCGAGGCGATCGAGGCCGTGCTGTTTGTCCGCCGGCTGTGGGGGGTGCTCATCGAAGACCTCGCCGACGCGGAAAACGACTTGCCGCAGGCGCTGCGCGCCGATCTGATCTCGATCGGTCTGTGGATCATGCGCGAGTCTGAGCAGATCCGCCTGGAAAAATCGGCCAATTTCAAGGGGATCATCGAAGTGTCCGCGGCCATCCGGGACGGCCTGCAATGACGGGCGTGCAGTAACGGACGCATCAAAAGGCCTGCAGCTTCGTTTGCCGCAGGCCGGCAACCCCCAACATCTCGAGGTAATCCCATGGACATCACACCCACAAGCGGCGCCACTGCCACGCAATCTCCGGCCGCCACTACCCCTGCGGGCGCGGCTGGGCCCGATTCGCTCGATTACGACGCCTTCCTGCAGCTGCTCATCGCGCAGATGAAGAACCAGGACCCGACCAAGCCGACGGATCCGAGCCAATTCATCTCACAGCTGGCGTCTTTCTCCGGCGTCGAGCAGGCCATCAAGACCAACAACAAGCTCGACACCTTGATGACGTCGCTCGCGCTGACACAGGCGGAAGGGTTCATCGGCCGCACGGTGGCTTCGGCAGACGGCTCCGTGCAGGGCACGGTGGCCGGCATCCGCGTCATCTCCGGGGGCGCCGTGGCGATCCTCGACAACGGGCAGGAGCTGCCGCTCGCCGCCGGCGTCACGGTGACGTGAGATGAACCAGGCCGATGCTCTCGATATCGTCCAGTCGGCGCTGTGGACCATCATCGTCGCCTCCGGCCCTGCGGTGGGCGCGGCCATGGCGATCGGCATCATCATCGCGCTTCTGCAGGCCCTGACGCAGGTGCAGGAGGTTACCCTCACGTTCATCCCGAAGATAATCGTGATCCTGCTCGTTTCCTCCCTTACCGCGCCATTCGTGGGATCAGTCATCTATTCGTTTGCGGAGATGGTCTATTCGCGCATCGAAAATCGGCTTCTGACGTGGGGCCGACGGTTTGATCTGAGCACCCTCGCGCAAGGTTCCTGCGCCATTCTCGGCCCGCAGTCAGGCAAGAGGTGCCAATGGCCGCGTCAGCAGCCGCCAGTATCAAGGCCGTCGAGCGCGCAAGCGCCAAGGATGTAGGCTTTGCCGTAGGCATCGTCTTCATCTTGACGGTGCTGTTCCTGCCGTTGCCGGCGACTTTCATCGACATCGGTCTGTCGTTCTCCATCGCGCTTGCGGTGCTCATTCTGATGGTGTCGCTGTGGATCCAGCGGCCCCTGGATTTCTCGGCTTTCCCGACCGTGCTGCTGCTCGCCACCCTGCTCCGGCTGGCCCTCAACATCGCCACGACGCGGCTCATCCTCTCCAACGGCAGCGAGGGCCCGGAGGCCGCCGGGCACGTCATCGCCGGCTTCGCCAACTTCGTGATGAGCGGCGATTT